>JBBQDF010000185.1:0-6012 GCA_038319475.1 Thermoanaerobaculia bacterium | reverse complement strand
ACTCCGACGCAGTCCCCGGCGACCCCTCCGACCGCGACGGCACCGCCCACTTCGACGCCGGTCGCTTCTCAAACTCCGGTTTTGACGGCGACCTCGACCTCGACCCCGGCCCGCACCGCGACGGTGACCGCGACTTCGATTCCCTCGGCGACGCCGACCGGGACTTCTATTCCTCCTACCGCCACCCCGACGCCGACATCGAGCCGCACACCGACCCTCACGGCGACCCCGACGGCGACGCCGGTGCCTCCGACTGCCACGCCCGTGCCTCCGACCGCCACGCCCGTCCCTCCCACCGCCACGCCGGTCCCGCCGACGGTCACACCAGTCCCCCCGACGGCCACGCCGGTGCCCCCGACGGCGACGCCGACTCGCACGGCGACGTTCACCGCAACGCCGACCATTTTCGTGCCGACACGGACACCGACCGCCACACTTCCCACCGCGACGTTCACGCCCACGCCGACGGCGACTCCGACTGAGACGGCGACCCCGAAGGGCAAGAAGTAGAGGGGATCCGCGGCCAGGGCGGCGCCAGATTGGCCCGGTCAGGGGTGGCGGCCGCTCTTCGAGTTTTCCGGTGTTGTCCTGGAGTTTAAGTGTGCCGGCCCGCCGCCCAGGCCGCGCCGACCACGCAGGCGAGCGTCGCCGGGATCGGGGGAATGGACATGTTGAATTCCACCAGACCGTGAAGGGTGAGCGAGAGAAGCGCGCCGAGACCCGCCAGGACGACCGCGCTCTCTTCCCGATGCTTCTGCGCGCGCCACGCCCGAATCAGCAGCCAGGCAGCGGAGGCAAAGACGACGACGCCAAGCGCCGCGCCAATCGCGCCTCCGGTGACAAGAAGCTGAAGGAAGTCGGAGTGCGCCTGCTCGACCCTCCCCGCGAATTCGCGGGTCTGGAGGCGCCGGAACGCTTCGCGAAACGTCCCCAGGCCCGAACCAACGACCGGAAACTCGTGCCAGGCGGCGAGCGATGTCCTCCAGAGGGACACGCGCGCGTCGCTTCCGATTTCGCGGGGGTCGGACTCGAGAAAGCGGAGAAACGGTCTTCGGCCGATCGTCGCCGCGATCACGACGAGGCCGAGGGTCAGCGCCAGCGCGGCGGTCGCCATGATCCGGCGGCGACGCTGCACTCTCCGGTGAAGGGGAGCGAGGAACACCAGCGACAGCGCGGTGGCGGCCGCGGCGAGCATCGCGCCGCGCGACTCGGTCAGCGCGATTCCCACCGCAAGGAAGCTCCAGAGAACGATCAACGCGGCCAGAGGCAGGAAACGCTTCTCGAATTTTTCCGCGCGGTCGAGGATGTCGCCCCGCCGGCGTCCGGTCAACACCTCCGACCACAGGGCGCCAAACGCCACCGCCAAGCCGATCTCCAGATACCCTCCGAAATGGTTCGTGTTGGCGAACACCCCATGGATGCGCGTCCCCGTCGGCTCCCGGACGATCGCCAGGGCGATCTCGGCGACTGCGGCCACGAGCAGCGTGCCGAGAAACACCCGTCGCCGCAGCCGTGTCTGGAGCAGGCTTGCGGAAGAGAAACACAGGCCGGCGTAAGCGAGGATCAGGAAGACCGTCTCGATCGTCGCTCCCGGGGCTATGGAAATGCGGGGCGTCGGGGGGCTCGAGACCCCGAAGAGCGACAGTATCCGGGCGGTTTCGTGGTAAATTTGACCGTTCACCGGAGCGATTCGATCTAGGGTTCCATACCCCAGGGGGAACACCTGGATCAGCCCGAGGACTGCCAGAGCAACGAGGCCGCTCAAGGGGATAGCGAAAGGACGAAGAGAACGGACGCGCGATTTGGACAGTAAAACAACAGCGGTCAGTAAAAAGGCGGTCGTTTCGAGCAGGAGGTTGCCGCCGGGCATGACGGCGCCCCCTCCGATCGCGATCGACGTCGCGCGAGGCGCCGTGTGGATCCCGTACAGAAACGGGGCGCCGGTGACGAAAGCAATGAGCAGAGCGAACGCGAACGTGTCGAGCGTGTCGGCGTGGTCCGGGGCGAAAGCCTCCCGAACGAAAAACCGCAACCGACGACCGGAGAGAGCTTTCAAGAGGTCGGCCGGGTCATCGGGACCGCGATGATGACATGCCTTCCCGGCGGCGACGACCACATATTTGAGGCGGACCGCGATCCGGTTCGGGCCCGACTCGTGCAACGCCGTGCCGGTCTCGGAGCGGGGAAGCGTGGCGGGAAATCAGTGTCCGCCGCCCGGCGGCCGTCAAGCGAGGGCGCGATGGGACCTCAAAATTGGCCTGCGGGGAAGACCTCGGCGACGCGGACGACGCTCGCGCGGATCGCGCGGAAATGTCTGGCCCCCGGGCTCTTGTTCCTTCCCTGCATCCTGCTCGGCCAGCTCACGACCGACCAGGTGCCCAGGGAGAGAACGATTGCCACGCATGAACAGGTCAAACTGGTGGTCGAGAACAGCCAGTTCCGGCTCGGTCCGTTCCGGATGATTCCCTTTCTCCAGATTTCGGACGCCGGGTACACCGACAACGCGCTCGGGACCTCGGACCAGGTCGGGAAGGTCGAGGATTATTACGGCACGGTGGCCGGAGGAGTCCGGTGGGCAATTCCGGCCGGAGGCAAGCTCTTCGTTCGGGGCGAGATCCGGCCCGAGTACGACTGGTCGAAAAACTTCCCCGAACGCCGCACCTTCGGCGGACGGTACCAGGCGTCCCTCCTCGGATTCTTCAACCGGCTCTCGTTTGACGTTGGCGGGTTCAACACTAAGAGCGTCGACGTGCTGAACACGCAGACACAGACGCAGGTCATCCACACCGTCGAAGACGGCAACGCGAAGGTCGAAGTGGATCTGACGCGGAATCTTTCCGCGTTTGGCGGAGCGGAGATCCAGCGCCACCGTTACGGCTTTGGCGGGGGGCTGCCCGCCACTGACCCGGGGATCTCCATCAACGTCAGCCAGTTGAACCGGACCGAGGGGGCCGCGCGCGTCGGGATGCGCCTCCGGCTGTCGCCCTCCTTCGACGTCTCGGCCGCGGTCGAGGGGAACCGGACCGAGTTCACTCAGGCGTCGCTTCAGGGCGACAACGAGGGAAACGCCTACCTGCTCGGGCTGCACTACGACCGGCCACGGTTCTTCATCAATCTTTCGGGGGGGTATCGGGAAGGGCGCCCGTACAACGGCTCGCGTTTTCCGGTCTTCTCGACTCCGACGGGTTCCTACTTCGCGTCTTACTTCCTGACGAAAAAAGTGGAAATTCAGGCGTACGGAGGGCGGACCTTCATCTACGGACTCTTCTTCGACAACCCGTATTACATCGAGACGCGAGAGGGAGCCGCCTTGAACATCGGAGTCGGCAGGCGCGTGACACTTCGGGGATTTGGGGAGAATTCGGAAAACTCGTCCCCCCGCTCCGTCGTCATCAACAACGTGTCCGTCATCCAGCGAAAGGATCGCGGGACCGTTTTCGGCGGCGGCTTTTCAACGACGATCTTCCGCAAGATGGCCTTCACCGCTCTCGCCTCCAAGAGCCGCTATCGCTCCAACGTGGGAGGTTTTACCCGGTCCAGTCTGCGGGTGACCGGCTCTCTGACGGTGTTCGGACAATGACCGGGCGTGTGAGATTTTTGCTCGGTTGCGCTCTTCTTCTGGCGGCAGCCGTCTGTGCGACCGCGCAGACGTCTCCTCTCACTCAGCGTGCCCCGGCGCCTGCGCCGCCCGTCGTGCCACCTCCGGCGTCCTCCCTGCCCGGCGCCCCCTCGCTCCCCGGTGACGGGGACTATTCGATCGGGCCGAAAGATCTTCTCGAGATCCGGGTGTTCGAAATACCCGAGTTGAACCTGGAACGCCGCGTGAACAACAACGGCACGATCGACCTGCCTCTCCTGGGGGAAGTGAACGTCTCCGCTCTCACGGCCGCCCAGGTTCGGGATCGGCTCGAGCAGCTGCTGAAGGCGAAGTACGTCAATCGCGCCAGCGTTTCCGTCGTGATCAAGGAATTCGGGAACAAGCCGGTCACCGTGATCGGCGCCGTTCAGAAGCCGGGAGTGCTGAACATCTCGGGCCGCTGGACGCTGCTGCAGTCGATTTCCGCGGTCGGTGGGCTGACCGATACGGCGGGACGAAGAATCTACGTGCTGCGCCGGGCGGAGAACGGCCTCTCGGACACTCTCGAGATCGACGCGGAGGAGCTCTTCCATAACGCATCACCCATCTGGAACATCCCGATTCTGCCGGGGGACGTCGTCAACGTCCAGGCGAGGACGAACATCCGGGTGTTCTGCCTGGGCGAGGTGAAATCGCCGGGCGCTTTGGAATTCAACAGCGACGATCGCGTTTCCCTTCTTTCCGTCATCGCCAAAGCTGGCGGCCTGACGGACAGGGCGTCTAAGAACATCCGCATCAAGCGCCGCGGGACAGACGGCAGGGACGCGGAAATCGTGGCAGACTTCAAACGGATCGTGTCCGGCAAGGACGTGGATCCGCTCTTGAAACCGAACGACGTGGTCGTCGTCAAGGAGTCGTTCTTCTAATGGCAGTCGAGGGCCGGGAGTTCGCGAAACACATCGAGCCGCTTCCGGCCACCGCGGCCGAAGAGCTTCATTTGGCCGAATACTGGCAGATCCTGGTCCGGCGCTGGAAACTCGTTCTGCTGTGCCTGACGCTCGCGGTGATTCTCGGCGCCGTGTATTCGCTGGTCGCTAAACCCACGTACCGGGCCACGGTGGTTCTGGACGTGGAGCGCGAAGGCGGAGGCTCCGTCGAGATGGGCCCCTCGGCCGCGCGGGGCTACGACCTCGAATACCTTCCCACTCAGAAGGAGCTGATTCAGAGCCGCGGGGTGGCCGAACGGGTCGTGCGAAGGCTCAGTCTTGCCTCCAATCCTGAATTCCTCGGAACGAAGAAGAAAAACCCGCTTCGCGGCGCTTCCGCGCCGGGGAAGCCTCCCGTGAGCTCGGCCGCTCAGGACATCGCCGCGGCGGCGCTCAGCCTGCAGCGCCATACCGAGGTCGTCACCGTCCGCGGGACGCGGCTCCTGGAGCTCTCCTATGTGGGAAGCAGCCCGAAGCTCACGGCGGACGTCGCCAATGCGATCGCCGAGGCCTACATCGAGTGGAGCCTCGAGTCCGCGTTTCAGGTGGTCGGTCAGACATCCGAGTTCTTGAAGACCCAGACCGAACAGGTGCGCAAGGAGCTCGAAGGCAAAGAACAACAGCTTCTCGCGTACGGAAGGCAGAAAGACATCGTCACGAGCGATCCGCAGGCGAGCGGAACCGTCAAAAACCTGGATGCCTTGAACGCCGACTACGCCTCCGCGCTCGCGGACCGCGTGCAGAAGGAAGCGAAGTACTACCAGCTGCGCACCGCCCGGCCCGACGCCGTCGCCGAAACCCTGTCCAACGGGCTCATCGGGTCGATTCGCGCGGACCAGGCGCGGCTCGAGCGGGACTACGCGGAGAAGCTGAACCTCTACAAGCCGGAGTGGCCGGCGATGCTCCAGATGAAGGCGCAGATCGACAAGGGCCGTCAGAATCTCGAAGCCGCGATTCAGGACACGGTCTCCAAGTCGCGGGAGTCCGCCCGCAACGAGTACATGACGGCGCTGCGGCGCGAGGAAGGCTTGAAGGGCGTGCTGCGAACCCAGAAGACGGATGTGATGGCGAGCAACGCCGACGCCGTGGAATACAACAACCTCAAGGCCCAGGTGGACGCCAAGCGCACCCTTCTGGACAGCCTGCTGAAGAAACAGTCGGAGGCGGAAGTCATCTCACGCGGAAACCGCGAACGGGCTTCCAACGTCCGCGTCGTAGACTCCGCGCTGCCCCCGACCAGCCGCCATTCCCCGTCCTACCGGAAGAACGCGATGGCATCGGTTTTTGCCGGAGGCCTGTTGGGCGTCGGGCTCGCGTTCCTGTTCTCGTATCTCGACCGGAGCCTTCGCAGCTCCCAGCAGGTTCAACAGTTCCTCCATCTGCCGACACTAGGGGCCATTCCTGCCCTTTCCTCCGAGGGTCGCAGCTACGGGTACCGCGGCCTGTCGC
>JBBQDF010000184.1:0-6040 GCA_038319475.1 Thermoanaerobaculia bacterium | reverse complement strand
TGGGACCTCCACTCCCCCGCTCCAGAGGTCCTCGAGCACGAGTACCCGATCTCGGCCGTCCCGCAGGACACGCCGCGACATCCTCTGGGCCCCGCCGTCCCGCCCGGCACCTACACCGTCCGGCTGACCGCGGGCGGCCGGACGGTGACCGCGCCGCTCACCGTTCGCATGGACCCTCGCGTGAAGACTCCCCCCGGAGGGCTCGAGCAGCGGTTCCGCCTCGCGACCGCGATTTCGGCCGCGCTCTCCAGGGATTTCGCGGCGCTCTCGGAAGTCAAAGCCGCGCGCGCCGCTCTTAAGACTCCCAACGCCGCAGCCCCGAAGGGAGCCCCCCCGACCTGGGCGGCGGACCTCGCCTCGCTCGAAGGCACGGGCGGCGGCCGCCGAGGCACAAACGCCGACGACCTCGCCGGATTGAACGGAAAGCTCGCGAGCCTCTATGCGATCGTTGAAGGGTCCGACACCGCCCCGACGACGCAAGCGCAGGCCGCCTGGAAAGAGCTGTCGGAGTCGCTCGAGAAAACGCTCGCGCGGTGGACGGCCTCGAAAAGGTCAAGCGCGGGACGTTAAGCGTTCAGCGCTTGGATCCTCTCCCTCTTCCGCGCGGAAGGGGGAGAGCCCTTCTTTGACCCTCAGATCTCCACCCTCTCAACCTCAACCGTCAACTCTCAACTCTCAACTCCAACGCTGAACGCTCGACGCTAACCCTCTTCTCAATACGGCATCTCCTCGTCGGAAAGCCCGAGCACGTGCCCGATCTCGTGCACGACGGTGTCGCGGATTTCGCGGACCGCCTCCCCCTTCGTGCGGCACGTGCGGAGGATCGGGCCGCGGAAGATCGCGATCTGGCCGGGGAGATGCGAAATCGCCGACTGGCGGTCGAAAACGGCCATGCCGCGGAAGACGCCGAAGAGCTCCTCGTCGTCCGGCGTGTCGGTTTCTTCGTAGTCGTCGACGGCGGGCTCCTCCTCGACGATCACGACGACGTTCTCGATGTAACTACGGAAGGGCGCGGGGACCGATGTCATCGCCTCCTCGACACAGGTATCGAATTCTTCGGGCGAGAGGCGCGGTCTCACGGCAGAAAGAGGGCGTCGAAGTTCGCGGTCGTGGCCGCGGCCACCGTCGCGAGGTCCTTCTTCTGGACCGCCGCCAGAGCCTTCGCGGTTTCGATCACGAACGCCGGCTCGCCGGGACTCCCGCGATGCGGGACCGGCGCGAGAAAGGGTGTGTCCGTCTCGATCAAGAGGGCCTCGAGCGGCAGCCCCGCCGCGGCCTCCCGGATGTTGTCCGCGGCGCGAAACGTGATCATCCCGGAAAAGGAGATCCGGTAGCCGAGGTCGATCGCGCGGAGGCCGTATTCCGCGGATTCCGTGAACGAGTGGTAGACGCCGGGTCGGTCTCGCGGCGGCTGCCGCGCGAGCAGCGCCAGCATCTCCCCGCCGCTTTCCCGGTTGTGCAGGATCGCGGGTTTTTCGAGGCGCCGGGCGAGGTCGAGCATCCACTCGAGGACCGTGATCTGAACGTCCCGCGGCGAGAAGTCGTAATGGAAATCGAGCCCGATCTCGCCGATCGCCGCGACGTTCGGATCCCGCGCCAGCGCCTCCAGCCGAGCACCGTCTCGCGCCGGGTCGAAGTCCTTCGCCTCGTGAGGATGAATTCCGACGGCCGCGACCACGTCCGCATGGCGCCCCGCAATCGCGAGTGCCGCCTCCGAGTCGGCCAGAGTGGTCCCCGGAACCAGGAATCTTCCGACGCCCGCCACTCTTGCCCGGGTTAGGAGCGCGACGGTCTCGCCCGCGACGCCATCCCGCCCTTCGAGCTGGAGGTGGCAGTGGGAGTCTGAAAACACCAGAGGACCAGGATTCATGATCTCCAGAACTAAAAAACAGAGACGGGCTGATAGTGAGTGAACGAGCTGACGGCTGACAGCTGACAGCTATTTGACCCGGCTTCCCGGCGGCACGTCCGCGGCGACCTCCAGGAGCGAGGGCTCCCCCGCTTCCCCGACCGTCGCGGCGAGCACCATCCCGTTTGATTCGACGCCCATGAGCTTCGCCGGTTTCAGGTTAGCAACGATGACGACGTTGCGGCCGACCAGCGCCTCCGGCTCGTATCGCGCGGCGATCCCCGCGACGATCTGGCGCTCTTCGGTCCCGAGGTCGACCTGCAGCTTGATCAGCCTGGTCGACTTCGGCACGCGTTCGGCGGACAGTACCTTCGCGGTGACGAGCCGGACCTTCTGAAACTCGTCGATGCCGATGCGCGTCTGCGCGGGAGAAACCGCCTGAGTCGTTTCGACGGGCGCACCGGGGTTCTCCGCCGGCGCGGTCCCTTCGGGCTTCGGTGAGGTGGCCGGGAACGAGGACTTGTCTTCCATGGTTCTCTGATCTCCTTTCAGATACGCCTTGATGTCGGCGCGGGGAAAAAGCGCGGGGGCATCCGGAAGCGGCGCTCCCAGAACGAGCCCGCCCCACCGCAGGTCGTGCTCGTCGGGGTCGCGCGGCGGCAGGCCCAGGGTCGCGAAAATCTTTCGCGAGGTCGCGGGCAGAAAGGGCGAGAGGAGTACCGCGGTCAGACGCACTCCCTCGGCGGCGGAGTAGAGGATCCTCTGGAGCCTGGCCGACGCCCCCTCTTCCTTGAGGATCTTCCACGGCTCGCGACTGACGACGTACCCGTTGATCCGGGACAGGAGCTTCCACACGGCTTCGAGCGCCCGGTGAAACGCGAGCTCCTCCATCGCCTCGCGCCATTCCCGCCGCAGAGGGCGGTACGCGGTGTGGACGTCGTTGACACCGCAGGGCACCGTGGGCGCGGACCCGAAGGACTGCCGGCAAAGCGCGGCTATGCGCGAGACCGTGTTTCCGAGGTCGTTGGCGAGATCGGCGTTGTACCGGACGAGGAACGCTTCGTCGGAGAAGCTGGCGTCCTGTCCGAAGGCCATTTCGCGGAGCAAAAAGTAACGGACCGCGTCGGGGCCGAACGTGGCCGCGAGCTCGTCGGGGCGGACGATCCCGCCGACGGACTTCGAGATCTTCTTTCCGTCCCGGAGCCACCATCCATGCGCCCAGACGGTGGTCGGCAGCGGCAGGCCCGCGGAAAGCAGAAACGCGGGCCAGTACACCGCGTGGAACCGCAGGATGTCCTTGCCGATCAGGTGCACGCGGCGCGAGGCGGGATCTCCCCAGAACTCGCGGTACAGCCGGTCGTCCTCCGCGCCGAATCCGAGCGCGGTGATGTAGTTCGCCAGGGCATCGAGCCAGACGTACACGACGTGACCCGGGTGCCCCGGAAAGGGAATTCCCCACTGGAGCTTCGTGCGGGAGACAGAGAGGTCGTTCAACCCGCCGCGGATGAATGAGACCACCTCCGCGCGCCGCGTTTCCGGCCGGAGAAATTCGGGGTGCGCGTCGATGTGGCGCAGGAGGGGCTCGGCGAACCGGGAGAGCCGGAAGAAGATGTTTTCCTCGGACTCCCAGCTGCACACGGTGCCGTGCACGGGACAGCGCTTCTCGGCATCGAGCTCCTTTTCCGTGTAAAAGACCTCGCATCCGGAGCAGTACCACCCCTCGTGCTTCGCCGTGTAGAAGTCACCCGCGGCCTCGATCCGGGCGATGAGCGCCTCGACACCGCGCCGGTGCCGGGGCTCGGTCGTCCGGATGAAGTCGTCGTGGGCGACGTCATACGTCTTCCAGAGCTGCCCGTATCGCGCGACGACGCGGTCGGCGAGCTCGATCGGCGAGAGCTTCTGCTCGGCCGCCGCCTTTTCGATCTTCTGGCCGTGCTCGTCGGTCCCCGTCAGAAAACGCGTCGGCTCGCCGATCAATCGATGAAAACGGGTCAGGGCATCTCCGACCACCGTCGAGTAGATGTGCCCGATGTGGGGCAGATCGTTGACGTAGTAGATCGGCGTGGTCGCGTAGAAGCGGGGCATTGGAGGATGTCGGGGTTGGGCGTCGAGCGTTAAGCGTTGAGCGTTCGTGGGAGCACGGGACGCTCAACATACACCGCCCGGCCGGTCTGGTGCCCTCTCAGCTCCGAACGTTGAACGCTGAACGAACAACCCTCTCCCCATCACATGAGCCCCGCCTCCCGAAACGAGACACAGCCCGACCGCCCCACCACGATGTGGTCGAGGAGCCGGATGCCGACCGACTCGGCGGCCGTCGCCAGGCGCCGCGTGAACTCGCGGTCCTCACGCGACGGGGCGGGATCTCCGGACGGATGATTGTGGTACAGGATCACGCCCGCCGCGTTGGCGAGGAGCGCGCGCTTCAAGATCTCGCGCGGTTCGACCACCGCGCGGTCGAGGGTGCCCCGGTAGATGTCGGGGTCGTCCTTCAACAGGCGGTTGCGCGCGTTCACGAAGAGGGCCCCCGTGCGCTCCTGGGCGCCGTCTCCCCGCGCGCGGCGGAGGTACTCCTTCACGAGCGCGGGCTCGTGGAAGAGGTCGCGCGGCGCGATTACGTCTGTCGAGAGGCGCCGGCCGAGCTCGAGCGACGCTTCGATGACGGCCGCGCGGGCTCGCTTGATGCCGCGCTCGCGCCGAAGCTCCGCCCCGCTCAGGCCGGCGAGCGCGACTAACCCGCCGTGCTCGGCGAGCAGGCTCCGCGCCCGGTCGAGCGCGTTCTCGCCGCGCGTGCCGCAGCCGAGCAGAAGGGAGAGGAGCTCTTCGTTCGAGAGGGCGGCGGCCCCGACGCGCGCGAGGCGCTCTCTGGGACGTTCCTCGCAGGGGAGATCGCGGATCCGCAGGACGCGGTGGGCGCAAGACGTGCTTTCGGTCATGGCGTGCGTTGGGAGAACCCGGCGCGCCCGAAGAGGAGGCGGAGATGATGTCACGAATCCTGCAGGCGGGGAGCGTCGGATGAACGAACTTCATTCTCCGATCCGCGGGTTGTTGATGGTGGCGGGGCTCCTGCTGGTGGCCGCGGCGGTGCTGTGGCCCGTCCTCTCCCGCTGGGCGGGGCGCCTCCCCGGGGACATGGTGGTGCGCCGCGGCGGCTGGACATTCGCGTTTCCGCTCGTCACGTGCCTGCTGCTGTCGCTCCTTTTCTCGCTCGCGCTGTGGCTTTTCCGGCGATGAGGCGCCGGTAGAGCTCCTCTCACACGGTGACGACCGCGTCCATGCGGACGTGGTACTTGATCCGATTGAACGGGTTGAGCGGGAAGGAGACGCCGCGGTTGACGACGAGCGCGGGAGGCGCCGGGAAAAGAGCGTCGAAAAGAGCGCGGCTGAGTGCGCGATCCCCTTGTGCACGTGTATGACGTCGACCTCCCGCTCGTCGACCAGGCGAGCCACAGCGCGGGCGGCTGCCGAATCGAATTCGTTCTCGAGAGGCAGCGCGTGAAACTCGATCCCCTCGCTCCGCGCCCCGGCCGGAAGATCTCCGGCCTCGCGCGACACGACCGCCACACGATGGCCGCGCCGCGAGAGCCCGCGCGCCAGCTGGAACATCTGAACGACGCTCCCGGTCGAGAAGAGATTCTTTCCAGGATCTGCAGAATGGAAAGGGGGCGAAGGGTCACCAAGTCAGGCGGGGTCCGGAACGAGAACGATCTTTCCATGCTGCCGCCCCTCTTCCATCCACCGGTAGGCATCGGCCGCGCGGGAGAAGGGAAACACCTGATCCACATGGGGAACGAGAGCGCCCGAGGAGACCACGGACAGAAGCGCCCGGAATTCGCGGTCGTTGGCCATCGTCGAACCCAGAATCGAAAGCTGCTTCCAGAAGATCAGGCGGATCTCTTCCTTCGGGTTTGGTCCGGACGTTGCGCCGCACGTGACGATGCGGCCGCCCTTCGCGGCTGACTGGAGCGAGGTCATCCAGGTGGCCTCGCCGACGCAGTCGACGACGACATCGACGCCGCGCTTGCCGGTGCGCGCGCGGATTTCCTTCGCGACGTCCGACGCCTTGTAGTCGAGGACGACCTCGGCGCCGGAGTCGCGCACGCGGTGCACCTTGTCTTCGCCCGTCGTGGTCGCCCACACGCGCGCGCCGCACAGGAGGGCAATCTCGATCGCGGCGCCGGCCACGCCGCC
>JBBQDF010000183.1:0-6057 GCA_038319475.1 Thermoanaerobaculia bacterium | reverse complement strand
TTCAGGGGCGGCTCCGGCACGTACGTCCCGCTCGCCGGCCGGCTGCGGATCTTGAAGGGCTTGACCTCCCAGCCCCTGGGACCGAAGCGCTCGCGGATCTGAGCGACATCGTTTCGGTGCTCCTCGTCTTCATCGCCGAGGACGACGATCGCCGTCTCCTCCGCAAGCTCGCGGGTGCGCAGTGCGTCAATGTTGGAGAGTACACGCGCCAGATCTCTCGTGCCGTGAAGCTTGAAATACCGCTCGGGATCGAGCGTCGGAAGGTTGACGCCAATGTAGCGAAAGCGTCCCAGCGCCGAAATTCGTCGACCCCGCTCCGGGGTGAAATGCGAGGCATTCGTGAGGATCGACACCGGCAGCCCACGATCGAAGAGCACGCGACAGCGCTCCTCGAAAAGAGGATCGACGGTCGGTTCGTTGTAGTTCGAGAGAAAGACGACTACGCCGCGTCCGCCGACCGCCACAATCTGGTCCACCAGCGACTCGAAAAGCTCCTGGCTCATGACCTCTCTTTCGCGCGGATCGACTGAAACGGGACAGAAGGGGCAGCGATGGTTGCAGCTCGTGCAGGTCTCGAGCGAAACGTACAGGAGGTGCGTGCGACGCGCCTCGCGGTCCACGTTCTCTATCAGGAATCTCGCCGCGCGCAGGTGCTCGAGGACGGCCGGAGCCGCGGACGGCGCGAGTCCCTCGCGGATCTCGACGAGCGCGCGAAAGCCGTCTCCGCCCTTCGGAAGCGTCGCTCCCGTCAGCGGATTGTAGAGGTCGAGGCCGCGGTCGTGAAGGAATGGCGAAACCGCTTCGGGCTCGAGGACCGCAGGTCCGAAAGAGGATCGAGAGTGTTCTGGCTCGCTCATTTTGGATGTAACGTCTCCGCAATCATCGAGCCATTCTAGCCTTCCTTTTTCTGATGGGTTTACGGCCGAAACCGTTCGGGCGTCGCGAGACCGCTGGCCGCGAGCCGACCACCTTTCGCATCAGCCCGTAGAACGGGGCTGGAATTCCAGTCCCGTTCTCCAAAGGCGTGCAAGGATCAAAAGGCGTTCACGTCCGCCACGCTCGCCGTCGTGTGCAGGGGGTTGTGGTATGTCTTGACCGTCCCCGTCGTCGTGTCCGTCACGGTGATCGTGTACTCGAGATCCGACAGGGCGCCGTAAAACACCCAGAAGTGCCCGTTGAAGCTGGTCCCGTCGACGACTTTCAGAACCAGCTCGATGTTGTTGCTCGACAGGAACCAGAACTCGCCGGTGTCGGCCGTGACGGGAACCGCGGTCGCGGACCCGCTCGAGGAGTCCGAATTCCAGTCGACGCGAACCTTGAAGCGGCCTCCGTTCAGGCAGAGCGTCTTGCCGTCCGCCGCGCACGGAAGAATCGAGATCGGGATCGTCCCCATCGCGAGCCCGAGCGTCCTGGTGCCATCCCCGGTGACGACGAGCTGGCCACCGTAGCTTCCGCCCTGCTGGTAGCTGTGGCGCACGACGGCGCCGTCGCCGCTCGACCCGTCGCCGAACGTCCAGGCCCACTTCGCGGCATTAGCTTCGTTGGCGGTGAACGTGATCTCGGTGCCGAGCTCAGCCTCGTAGCGCCCGCTCGCCGGGTTCAACTGCGCTCCCTGGATCGTGTAGAGCGCCGAAGGCAGTCCGGGCCCGGCGGGGGGCGCGACGGATACGGTGGCAGTGGAAACGGCGGTTCCCGCGGGACTGGCCGAGTCGGTGATGCGGAGGCCGACGATGTGTGTCCCCGCCGTCGCGAAAGTGCAGGGGTTTTGCGCGGTACCCGCGGTGAAGTTCGGGCTCGCCGCGTTGTAGTCGCAGCTCCACGCGAAGGCATAGGGGGCCGTGCCGCCCGTTGCGGTGCCCGTGAAGGAGATGGGGGATCCGGCCGAGCCGGTCGTCGGCCCGGTGATCGCGGCGGCGAGGCCGCCCGGAACCGAAGCGAGGACCGCGAGCCCGACGCTTCCGGTGGTGATCCCGTTATCGGTCGTCGCCGTGACGGCCTTGGGACCCGCGCTCGAGTAAGTGTGCGAATTGGGATTCGGTCCGGGAGCATAGGGCGAGGGGAACCTCGTCTCATCGCCCCACAGCCACGAGTAGGTGCCCGCCGGGGACGCGGTGCAGGTCACGGCCTGGCCGATGACGACGGGCGACGGCGTGCAAGTCACCGTGATCGCCGAAACCGCCTGCGCCGACTTCCCCTGGGTGCTCCCGGGCGGCCCGCCTTCGAACGCGTTCACGTCCGCGAGGCTCGCGGTCGTCCCATACGGGTTGCGGTACGTCTTGACCGCACCCGTCTTCGTGTCCTTGACCGTGATCGTGTACTCGACATTCGAGAGGGCGCCGTAGAAGACCCAGAACTTTCCGTTGAATGAGCGGCCGTCCACGACCTTCAGCACGAGCTCGATGTTCGCGGGGCTGAAGAACCAGTAGTACCCGGTATCTCCCGTCAGCGCGACGGCGGCGCCGCTGCCGGCCTTCTGCTGAGGCGGCACGCTCCATTCGACCGTGGCCTTGAACCGGTTGTCGTTCAGACACAGGGTCGCCGCGTTCGGCGCGCAGGAGACGACCTTGACGGTGAATGTCGAAATGACAAGCCCGGTCGTGTTGGTCTCGTCGCCCGTGACGAGAAGTTTCGCGACGTAGGTCCCCGGCGTGTCGTACCGGTGCTTCACGGGCACGCCGGGCCCGGGAGACGCGCCGCTGGTGCCATCCCCGAAGATCCAGCCCCAGGAGAGCGCATGGGTCTCCGCGGCCGTCATGGTCAGCTCGTCGCCGATGTTCGCGGTGAACACCGTGCCGTCCGAACTTGCCTGCGCGCCCGAGACCGTGAAGGCGCCGGAGGGAGCGGGCGTGACCACGACCACGGTAAACCGCGTGCTGTTGACGCCGACTGTCTGAGTGCCGTTCCCTGTGACGTCGAGCTGAACCTGAAACGTGCCCCTCGTCGAATACGTCTTGGCGACCGTTTGCTGGGCGGGGCCCGCCGCAATGGTGCCATCCCCGAACGTCCAGCCGTAGCTGCTCGCATTGGTCTCGGCAGCCGAAAAGGTCACCGGCTGGTTCAACCCGACGGTCCATGTGGTCCCCGACCGCGTCGCACCGGCGCCCGTCAGGGTAAATGCCGTCAACGGGAGACCCGGACCGGAAATGGTCGTCGTGAATGTGTTCGTGACCGATCCGCTGGCGGAATCCGTCACCCGGACCCCGACGACGTGCGCCGTGTTGCCGGTAAAGGCGCAGGTCTTGGATGATGTCCCGGCAGCGAACTGGCTGGAACCCGCGAGCGAGTTGTAGTCGCAGGCCCAGGCATAGCCGTACGGCGCGGTGCCCCCCGTAGCCGTCGCCGTGTACGCCAGGTTGGCGCCGCCCGATCCGGTGGCCGGACCTGCAATCGACACTGCGAGACCGTTCGGTCCGGGGCCGCCGCCGCCCCCGATGGAGACCGAGTACTGAACGATCACCTGGCTCGCGGAGTCGGTGACGCGTACCGCGACGTTTTTCGTTCCGTTCGAAGGGAAAGTGCAGGACGTCTGACTGGTCCCCGCCGTGAACTGGCCGGAGCCGCCCAGCACCGTGTAGTCGCACGCCCACGCGTAGCTGTAGCCACCCGTGCCGCCCGACGCGGTCGCCTGGAAGGTGATCGGGCTCCCGGTCGAGCCGGTCGTCGCGCCGAAGATGCTGGCGGATAGCGAGCCTCCGCCGCCGGTCGAGCCGCCTGTGACGGTCACGAATCCGTACGCCGTCGCGACGTTGTTCGCCGAATCGGTGACACGAACGGCCGGCGTGTAGCTCCCGTTCTGGTTGTAGGAGCAGCTCTGCGAAGCGCTACCCGCCGAGAAGTTGCCGCCCGAAAACTGCGAATAATTGCAGTCCCAGGCGAACGTGTAACCGGTGCCGGTTCCGCCGCTGGCGAGGGCCGTGAAGGACATCGCGGTTGCGACGGTCCCGGTCGAGGGGCCGGACACGCTCGCCGTCAGGGGAATCGTCTGCACCGTGACGGTCAGAGGATTCGCCACCGTCTGGTTCGTCGGCGACTGTCCCGACGGAACGTAGTTGTAGCGCAGCGTGACGCAGTAGCTGCCCTCGACGGCCGGCGCCGTGATCGCGGCCGTGCCGGGGATCAGGAAAGACGAAGCGAGGGTGCCGGTAAAATTCGGCGTCCCGGGGCAGCTCCCGTTGACGACGCTGTAGTCGACGCTCGTGAGGGTTGTGGACCCGGCCTTCTGCATCGTGTTCGTCAGCGTGATCTGGCCATTCTTGACCGACGGATTCGGCAGCATGGTGAAAGCGGGGACGAGGTCCGTCTGCACGACCGAACCGGTCACGGTCTTCGTGTACCCGCCTCTCCACGTCACCTGAAGAGAAAAGCCGGTGGCTCCCGCCGGCACAGGGACCGTGATCCCGCTCGCCGCGCCGCCCGATCCCCCGGAGAAGCTCCACTGGAAGATCGCGTCCGCCGTGTTGCCGCTCGTCGGTGTCGCGTCGGCGCTGCCGCCGGTCAAGACGCGGAGGACGCCGCCGGAAAATCCGTTGATCGCAATCGACGGCATCACGAACGGAATCTGAGCGGAATAGAAGCGGGTCGCGCTCGTCCCGTTCTGATTCGCGCTCTGCTCGGCAAAAACGAAGCTCTGCGGGCCGGGGTTGGCCGAGAGCCCGAGGCTCGCCGCGCAGTTGGCCCCGGAAGCGAGATCTCCCCCGCCGGCGGGATCGCACGGAAAAAAGACGTTCGGCAGCGAGGTCGCCGCTCCGGACACGTCCGCGGTGAAGCCGGAACCCGGATTGTTCAGGTCCCAGTCCACCCGGGTGATCGGAACGCCCGTCGAGGAGCTGTCCGCGAGCGTGACGCGGTCGCCGTAATAGTTGACGGTTCTTTCGGCCCCGCTGCGCAGGTTTGCGGAGACGTTCGTGAAGGTTGCCGAAGCGCGCGGCGGGCTCGTCGTGTCCGCCGCGATGCAGGAGATGTCGACGTTGTCCGTGATCAGCAGGTGCTCGGGATTGGACTGCGGGTTGGTGGTCGTGGCGAGCCTGTAAACGTGCGCGATGATCTGAGAGCCCCCGCCCGTAACGACCGCCTCGAGCGCGTTGCCACGTCCGGTCGGAGGAGCGGTGCCCTGGTGGGGAAGCGTGACCGCACGAACCGGCGTGGCGCCGGAAAGCCATTTCGAGTCCCAGATGTCGACGCCGTCCTGCGGGTCTGCCGGAAACTGCGGCGAACGGATCGAACGATGCAGGAAAATCGCCGGATAGGGCGATCCCGGGTTTCCCTTGACGACGACCTGGTTGTAGTAGCCGGGCAGGTTGGCCACGAAGTTCAGGGCGTTGCCCGTGTACTCGTACACATTCAAGCCCGCGGCATTGTCCGCCGAGAAGACGTACGCCTTCCCGTTGACGTTGGCCACGTAGAGCGAGTTGGGCGCGCCCGCCGCGGTCGTGCTCGCCTTCTCGTTCAGCGCCCCGTTGCCGGGGTTGGGCTCCGCGACTCGCAGCGAGGTCCCTACAAACCCCACCACCACGATGTGCTGGACGCCGCCGATCGAAACCGTGCCGGACTTCAGGATCCCTACGCCATTCCAGTTGAACGTGCCGCTCGGAGTCAGGGCGGAAGAAGCGGACGCGCTCCCGTTCGGATTGCTGACGTCGACGACCTGCACGCCGCTGGACGGAAAGTACGCGAAGTATTTATTGGTGTTCGGCATGTAAACCGCGGCCACCGTCGAACCGAGCGCCACCTCCGCGATGTCAAGCTGGTCTCCCATCTGCGGCCCGTTCGGTCCGATCGTCATGCCGACCATGCCGCGCAGGACTCCCGAGTAGACGGGACGGAAATCGGACACCATCCGCGACGTGCCGTCCGGCCCCTCGGCCGCGTCCATCGTCGTCGCCCCCTGGTAGCAGTCACAGCCCAGATAAATCAGCCCGCCGTTGTCCCCCGGGACGTACTTCTGGCCGATCTGGAGAAGCTGCAGCTGGCCGGGGCTCGAGGGATTGGTGAGGCTGGCGCGCGCAAACCCGTACTGGGTCGCTTCGTAGATGAATTTGTCATTTCCGGCCGTCGACA
>JBBQDF010000182.1:0-6066 GCA_038319475.1 Thermoanaerobaculia bacterium | reverse complement strand
GAATCCGGCGAGGCCGGATCCGGGATGGATCGCCGCGATCTACGGGTCCGCGCGCCCCGCCGGCGGAAAGGTCGTCCGCGAGGTTCCGGGAGGCGTCCTGCTCGCGCCCGATCCGGGCCTGCCGGAAGAGCGGCCTCGTTGAGCGCGCTCGCCGTTTCGTTCCTTCACACCGGTCTGCTGCTTCTCGCGGCGGGTACGCTCGGCACCCTGGTAGCCCGCGCGCTCCATCCGGGCGCCCGGGCGTTGTGTCCGGAGCGCATCGGGTGGGGTCTCTCCCTCGGCCTCGCAGCGCTCGCCCTCTCGGCTCTCTTCGCGTCGCTCGGCGGGCCCGCACCCCGCCTCGAACTTGCGCTTCTCGGCGCGGCGCTTCTTCTCATCGGCCGGCTGCCCGCCCCGCGGGAAGCCCCCGTGGCCGCTTCGCGCGAACCCCGAGAGCGCCGGCAGCGCGTCCGCCCGGCGCACGCCCTGCTGATGCTCGCGATCGCGGCCGGGGTTTTTCTCTACGCCGGCCGCGCTCTCATCCGGCCGATGTGGTCGATCGATTTCCTGGCGATCTGGGGGATGAAGGGGCGAGCGATCTTTTCGGCCGGCTCGATCCCTCCGTGGCTCTCGGACCCCGGGCTCGCGGGCTTTTCTCATCCCGAATATCCGCTGGGTCTCCCTCTTCTGTACGCCGGCCTCGCGGGCCTCGTCGGCACCTGGGACGATCACGCGATGGCGCTGCTGTTCCCGGCGTTTCAGATCGCGACGCTCGCGGTGCTCTACGGCTGGCTCCGCCGCCGCGGGACGAGTCGCGGAATCGCGCTGGCGGGAACGGCGCTTCTCGCCCTTTTCGAGCCGCTCTACTCCGGGTTCCTGACCGGCATGGCCGATGTCCCGCTGTCGCTGGCGATGCTTCTCCTCGGGACCTCCCTTTCGGACGCCATCGACGGGACGGACACTCGCGCCCTCGCCCGGCTGGTCGTCGCGTCTCTTCTGGCGAGCTCCCTCAAGAACGAAGGTCTGTTTCTCTCCGCGGCGGCGGCGGCCGTGGCCGTCGTGAGCCGAGGCAATCCGGACACCCGCGGTCGCGTCCGCGTCGCCCTGGCCGCCGCGCTTCCGGCAATCGCCTTAACCGCGGTCGTGCGGGTCGTGCGGGGCGCGGCGCCGCTGCGCGATTTCGATTTCCCTCTACTCTCGCCGTCCCGGTTCGGAGAGCTCCTCGGGCGCATCATCGAAACGATCTCGGTCGACGCCCACATCGCGGCGCGCGCCTGGATCCTCCTGGCCGCCATCGGGGTTCTGCTGGCGGCCGGAGTCGCGGCGCCGTGGGCAGGGCGCCTCCTCTGGCTCGGCGCGGCGGCCCTCGCCGTTTACCTGGCGCTGCCCGCGTTCGCGGTGCTCGGCCCCGCCTGGCTGGCGGAGACGACCCTCTTCCGGACAGCGGCCGCCCTCGCGCCGCTCGCGGCCGCGGGCATCGCGGGGAGGCTCGGGTCTCTGGAGCGCAAGAGCGAAGTGGCGGAGCCGTCGCCGGTCTGAAGCGCGCTCACGAAAACAGCCGGCGCGCGTGAGCGAGGTCTTCGGCCGTGTCGACCTCCATCGCGCGCAGGCCTCCGACGTCGACCGCGGAGATCCTCTCGCCGGCGCGGATGAGCTCGAGAAACGCGGACTCGTACCACTCGTTGACGCGCCGCTCTGCGACCAGCCTCCGTTCGAGCACCGGGACGAGCTTGCGTACGAACCCGCGGGAAAAAATCGCGAGACCCACGGATTCTCCGGTCGCTGTGTTCGAGAGCTCTTTCCCTATCTCGAGGATGTCGCCGGCGCCGTTGACCGAGACCTTCATCTCCTCGTCTCCCAAATCGCCGCTCGACCGGACTGCCATCCGGTTCGCAGTTCCGCCGGCGAGCAGGAGCGAGACGACCTCCGGATCGAAGAGAACGTCCGAGTCGAGCAGAAAAATCGGGTCGTCGACACCCGTCAGCGCGATTCGGAGCGACCAGGCGTTGTTCGTCCCGGCGTACTCGTCGTTGCGCCGGAACTCGAACCAACCCGGCGGAAATTCCGAGGTGAGCGCCGCGCGGAGCCGGTCGCCCTCGAAGCCGTCCACGACGGTGATCCGGCGTATGCCATGCGCCGCGAGTGTTGAAACCGCGCGGGACGCGATCGAACGGCCTCCGATGTCGAGGAGGCACTTCGGGAGCGCGTCGGTCAACGGGCGCAGGCGCTGCGCGGAGCCGGCGGCGAGGAGGACCGCGCGGGGCGCCGTCATTCGGCCGCGCACCGCACCGCGCGCCGTTCTGCGGCGAGGACCGCCAGCATCCAGAGGTTTCCGGGACCGAGAGCCGCCCAGAAGTAGAGATCGGGCCGGCGAAGCGCCCCGGCCAGCAGGATGATTCCGGTGACGTGCATCGTCGGGCCCACCCAGACGCTCCTCCGCAGAACGGGCCGGTGACACTCCGCCCATCGCGCGACTTCCGATTCCTGCCACTCTTCGGCGGCGCGGGTCACGGGTTGCCACGCGGCGCGATAGAGTCGAAAGCCCGCGATGAGCGCGCGTCCCGCGAGGTGCCGCCGCCCTTCGCGCCAGATCTGCGACTGACGTTCCATCGCGCGGAGCTCCTCGGCGCGGTCGCGCCGCCTCCGGTACACGCGGTCGAGCCACGCCCCGCGTTTCTCGTCTAAGAAGGCGCATTGCCACGCCATCGACGCGCCCGCGGCCACCGCCAGCCACCACCAGGAAAAGCGCGCGGGCCGGCTCACCTGGAGCGCGTGCGCCATTCCCAGGAAGACCGCGGTTGTGCCGACGTAGTCCGCCGCGCCATCCACCAGATACCCGATGGGCGAAGAGGATCCCTGAAGTCTCGCGAGCTGGCCGTCGGCGCAGTCGAGCACGTTGGCCGCCAGGCACGCGATCGCGGCGAGCACGGCTGCGGCCGGGCTAGCGCGCCAGAAGAGTGCTCCCGCGGCCAGCCCGAAGAGCATGCTCGCGACGCTCACCTGGTTGGGACGGACGCGACTCTGTCGCAGCGGCCACGCCACCAGAAAGCCGAGCGGGCGATAGAAGAGGAGGTCGAGACGCTCCTCGAGCTCCGGCGCCTTCAGCGAAACGCGATACGCGGCGGAGCGTTCGGGCGCAGGCGGCGCCTCCCCGTTCGCGACCAAGATCGCCCAAGCCTCAGCGGTATGCGAGAGTGGCGGCGAGGACTTCCTGGAACGCCGCGACCAGCATGGAGGTCTCCTCCGGTGTCCCGAGCGTGATGCGGGCGCAGTCCCGGAAAGCCTCCTCGGTAAAGAACTTCAGGACGAGCCCGCGCCGGTCGAGCTCCGTGCGGATGTCCGCGACGGCGCCAGAAGGGAAGCGCGCCAGGATGAAATTCGCTTCCGAGTCGTAGGCGCGCACGCCGGGGAATGAGCGGAGGGCGGCGAGCACGCGCCGCCGGTCCGCGATCACGCCGACGCGGACGCGGGCGTAGTAGCCCGGATTGGAAAGGGCCGCGAGCGCCAGCCTCTCCGAAATGCGGCTGTACCCGAGGTTCCGGGAGGAGAACTGGAGGAAGCTGCCGAGCCCCCGGCCCGCGATCCCGTAGCCGATGCGGGCCCCGGCGAGGGCGTACAGTTTGGAAAACGTCCGCAGCACGAGGAGATTCGGGTATCGCTCGGTCATTGCTGCCGCGTCGTCCGCCGGCTCGTCCGAGAACCCGAAGTATGCCTCGTCGAACACGACGACGGAGTCCTGGAACGCGTCCAGTACCTCCGTCAGTCGCGAGGTGGGAAAGCGGTTGCCCGTGGGATTGTTCGGCGAGGAGATGAGCAGGATCCGCGCCGGTCTTTCCCTCTGAATCCGCGCGAGGGCGTCGAGGTCGTATGCGTACCCGGTGGCGCCCTCGACAATCGGGTACTCGGCGGTCACGCCATCCACCTCGTCCGCGATCGCCCGGTAGTACCACCACGAGGCGCTCGGGATCAGGCATCGCTCTCCCGGGCGGACCCAGTGGTGGACGGCCTGCTTGAGCAGGTCCTCGCATCCGTAGCCGAGCAGGATCTGTTTCTCGGGGACGCCGTGGATCGCGGCGAGACGCTCCGACAGGGCGCTGTAGACGCCACGCTGAAAGTCGCGGGTGTAGTTGAAGAGGAGATCCGGCGAGGCCTCGCGCAGCGCCGCCAGGCATTCGGGCGCGGGGCCGTATCGATTTTCATTCCGGTCGAGGAGGATCGGAGTCATGGGATGCGAAATTCTATTACGGCCTCCGTGGGGGGCTTGGGTGCGTGGGTGCGGGGCGGGGGGGTGGTGTCAGGGACGCGGTTGAGGACCCTTACCGCTGCTACCAGGACATCGCTTTCTGGCATGTTCGGGCGCGCCATAGCCGGGCGCGCCCGAACATGAGTGCGCGCGGTCAGCGCGCGCGGGCGCGGTGCATCCAGCGGATCTTGAGCAGGTCCCGAAGGGTCGGGAGCGTGTGGCGGAGGACGGAAACACGCGAGTCCGGTGAGTTGAACCAGAGCACGGGAACTTCGGCGATCAACAGGCCGCGCTTCTGGGCGAGATGGAGGACTTCCATGTCGTAGGCGAAGCCCGCGACTCGCGCGTCGCGGAAGAGGCTGCGCGCGACTTCTCCCCGGAAGAGCTTGAACCCGCACTGGGTGTCGGCGATCCCACGGACGGCGAACATCCGGACCAGCAGGTTGCCGGCGCGGCCGAGAAGCCTCCGGTAGTACGGCTGTGGTCTCCGCACGAGGGCGAGGTCCATCGCGCGGGATCCGATTGCGACCGCATGCGTCGGGAGCCGTTCCGCCAGCTTGACCCATTCCGTCAGGGGTGTTGAAAGATCTGTATCGCTGACGAGGACGGGATCGCCGCGGGAGCCGAGGACCCCCGTCCGGAGGGCGGCCCCTTTCCCCCGGTTGTCGAGATGCACCAGGATCTCGAGGGGCAGCCCGCTTTCTGCCGCGGCGCGACGGGCGACCTCCGCCGTCCCGTCGGTCGATCCGTCGTCCACGAGAATGACCTCCCAATCGGAGCCGCCCGGCTTCGTGGCGACCCACTGCGCGGCGACCTGGATCGAAGCCGCAACCCGCCCGCTTTCGTTGTAGGCGGGAATGACGAGGGAAGCCAGCGCCGACCCGCCGGAAGGAGCGCGCGCGCTCAGGACTTCCCCGCGTCGAACACGAACTGGTAGCCGAAGAGGGTGGGAAGCGCGCGGGCCGTGAGCTCCGCGAGCGAGCGTGTCGGGCCGCTCCAGGGTGCGGAGCCGAGCGCCGGCAGGGCGAGCTCGTACGGCATGGCCGTCGGCTCCACCGACCGCACCCGGAACCCCGATGTTTCCAGAAGATGCCGCGCGCTCGCGAGCGTGTAGAAAGAAAGATGCGTGCGGTCGAGGATCCCGCGATCCGTGTAGCGGAAGTGGCCGAGCAGTAATCCGAGGCGGACGGAGACGTTTGCGATGTTCGGAAGCGACACGAGCAGCGTCCCGCCTTCTCGAAGGCAGCCGCGGATCGTGGCGAGCAGAGCCTCCGGGCGGGCGACATGCTCGAGCACGTCGGCGCAGACCACCACGTCAAAGGGCGCGTCCCACTGGCCCGCATGCATGGCGTCGGCGGCGCGCCACTCGTCGTAGCCTTCCCGCGCGCTCAGCGGCAGGTCCGGGTCGGGCTCGACGCCCGCGAGAAACGAGCAGCGGTCGCGAACGGCGCGCCCGAGATGGCCGCCGGCCGCCCCGAGGTCGAGCAGTCTCAGTCCGTCCGGAAGCCCCCGGATCTTCTTCCGGAGAAGATCGTGCGAGGAGCCCGGAATTTCCTTCCAGACGTATTTTTCGGAAGAGTGGGACAAGGGTCGTCGGTCCAGTTGTCAGTTGTCAGTCAATTCGTTTCGCAGTCAATTCCGGGTTCTCTCGAACTCAAGAATGAAAACCGAAAACTCACTCAATTTCGAACTTCTGAGCGATCGGAAATCGGCGCCCTTCGCCAAACGCGCGGCCCGTCACCTTCGGACCGGGCGGTGCCTGGCGGCGTTTGTACTCGTTTCTGTCGATGCGGCGCGCGATGTCGAGCGCGACCCGTTGCGGCACGCCGGCGCGGCGGGCGGCC
>JBBQDF010000181.1:0-6080 GCA_038319475.1 Thermoanaerobaculia bacterium | reverse complement strand
GTCGAGGAGAAGCCCGCACGAACGGCAGACGAAGTGATCGTGCGGCTCGACGTCGGCGTCGTATCGCGTCGTGCGGCCGCGGGTCCACGTCTTCACTCTTCCTTCGGCGACGAGCAGCTGCAGGTTGCGGTACACGGTGCCGAGCGAAACGCGCGGCATCGCGCGCCGGACCCGCTCGTACACCCACTCCGCCGTGGGGTGCGAGTCGGTTTGCGCCACGGCCCGATAGACGAGCCGCCGCTGTCTCGTCTCCCGCCGCCGGATCTCGTTCGAAACCGCCGCTGACATATCAGGAACGAATCCTATTACGACTCCGCGTGGCGCGGGAAGGGATGCGATGGCATCACGCGAAGCCGCAACGGTCCCTGTACAATCGCACCCCTTGGAAACGGACGTCATTTCACCGCCCGGCCGGGCGGAACCGTCGAGGGACTTCCCGCTCGGGATCGCCGGCTTCCGTTATCAGGATCTCCACCGCGAGGACCGGCTGGCAGACCTCGACGCGGCCTTCCTGTCAGCGCTCGAGGTGGATAACCCCGAGGTCGCGGTGCGTCTCCGGAGGTACAGGGAAGCGCCCGCCTCTTTCGACCCGCTCGCCCGATCGCGGCTCTTAGTCGACGCGGCGAGGCCGCTCGGACGCTTTCTCGCGGTCCTCTTCGGCGTCGAGCGGGAATGGCAGAGACAGATCGAAATCGCGCAGCCGGATGCTGTCCTCTTCCGCTTCCGCCGCGATTTTCTCCAGCGGCGCGCCGTCAAGGCGCCCCTTCCGGATCTCACGACCCCGGACGCGGAGGCGATCGCGGGCCTCGGCCGGGCGATCGAGCGGGGCCTCCATCCCGAACTGTCCTGGGAGGCGGACGCGGAGCTTGCGACCTCGCGGGTCGGCACGGAGCTCCTCGACCTGGAAGGCGATTTCATCGCCGCCCTCCGCCAGAAGAAGATTCCCGAGGTTCCGCCCGCCGCCCGCGAGCGTGCCCGGGCGCTCGCCCTCCTCGCGCGGGAGCTTCATCTCTTCGCTCCCGGCGGACCGATCGCTCCCCCGGCCGAGGGAGACATTGGCCTTCTCGAGTTCGTCGAGGCGCTGCTGAAAGCGTACGCCGTCTGGACGCATGCCCGGATGCGACACCCCGTCTGGAGCCGTGAGATCCGCGACTGGGCTTCTTTCCGGCTTCCGCACACGCTCGACTACTCGGCGCTCGTGGCGACCGTGCGCCCGAACGCGGCGCTTCCCGAAGAACGCGTCGGCCCGCCGGAGCACCGGAGACGGCGGGATGGATTTCTCCTGACGGATCCCCGGATGAACCGGCGGGAAGTGCTCGGCGAGACGCACTACTGCCTGCTCTGCCACGAGAGGGAAAAGGACTCCTGCTCGAAGGGCTTCTTCGACACGAAGACCGACACCTTTCAGAAGAACCCGCTCGGGGTCCCGCTGCCCGGCTGCCCCCTGGACGAAAAAATCTCCGAGATGCACGCGCTCCGGCGCGACGGAGACTCGATCGGCGCCCTCGCCCTCATCTGCATCGACAACCCGATGTGCCCCGGAACGGGCCACCGGATCTGCAACGACTGCATGAAGGGTTGCATCTTCCAGAAGCAGGACCCGGTCAACATCCCCCAGGCGGAGACGGGCGTGCTGACCGACGTTCTCTCTCTGCCGTGGGGGGTCGAGATCTACGGACTCCTCACCCGCTGGAACCCTCTTTCCCCCGCGAGGCCCCACGCCCTGCCGTACAACGCCCGGAAGGTCCTCGTCGTCGGCCTCGGGCCCGCGGGCTACACGCTCGCGCACTACCTCTTGAATGAAGGCTTCGGCGTCGTCGGGATCGACGGTCTGAAGATCGAACCGCTGCCCGCCGACTGGACGGGGGCGGACGGGCTCGGCGTGCGCCCCATCCGGGACTGGTCCGAGATCGAACGGCCGCTCGACCGCCGTCCGCTCGCTGGATTCGGCGGAGTTTCAGAGTACGGGATCACCGTCCGGTGGGACAAGAACTTCCTGACGCTGATCCACCTGACGCTCTCGCGCCGGCAGCGCTTCCTGGTTCTCGGCGGCGTGCGTTTCGGAGGGACGATGACGGCCGAGCAGGCGTTCGACGCCGGGTTCCACCACATCGCGATCGCCGCGGGCGCGGGCCGGCCGACGATCATCGGGATGAAAATCAAACTGGTCCGCGGCGTGCGCAAGGCCTCGGACTTCCTCATGGCGCTCCAGCTGACCGGCGCGTTCAAGGAGGAGGCGATCGCCAACCTCCAGGCGGAGCTGCCCGCGCTCGTGATCGGCGGAGGGCTGACGGCGATCGACACCGCGACAGAGCTCCTCGCGTACTACCCGGTCCAGGTCGAAAAAGTCCTCTCCCGATACGAGGCGCTCGTCGCTCAACGCGGCGAGGTCGCGATCCGGATGCCCTTCGACGCCGAGGAGCGCGACGTGCTCGACCGCCTGCTCCAGCACGGGACGGCGGTCCGACGCGAGCGCGAGCGCGCTCGCCAGGCGGGAGAAAAACCGGACCTCGCGCGCCTCTGCCGCGAGTGGGGCGGCGTCTCGATCGTGTACCGGCGGGGAATGGAAGAGTCCCCCGCCTACCGGCTCAATCACGAGGAGATCATCAAGGCGTTCGAGGAAGGGATCTCGTTCATCGAGGGGCTCGAGCCCGTCGAGGCGATTGCCGACGCCGGAGGCCATCTGCAGTCGGTGCGCTTCCGGCGCTCCGGCGCGGGGGATGTCGTCGAGATCCCGGCGCGGTCCTGCCTGGTCGCGGCGGGCACGACGCCCAACATCACTTACGAGAAGGAGTGGCCCGGCACCTTTCGGATGGACGAGCGCCGGCGCTTCTTCCAGCCTCACCGCGCGGTGGCCGACGGAGGCGGCGGGTGGCGGCTCGAGCCGGCGGCGTCCGACGACCAGGAGGCCTTTTTCACCGGGTACTCTCGCGAAGGCCGGTTCATCAGCTTCTTCGGCGACAACCACCCGGCCTACAACGGCAACGTCGTCAAGGCGATGGCGTCCGCAAAGAACGGCTTCCGCCCGGTCACGGATGTGATCGGTGGTCCGCCTCCCGGGGGGAGTCTGCCGGCCGCTCCCCTCTCCGACTGGAGCGACTTCCGGGACCGCATGACCGACCTGCTGACGGCGAGGGTCCACGAAGTGCGCCGGCTGACTCCGACGATCGTCGAAGTCGTCGTGCGGGCTCCCGCCGCCGCCGCGAACTTTCAGCCCGGGCAGTTCTTCCGTCTGCAGAACCTGGAGTCAGTCGCCCCGGTCGCGGGCGGCTCTCCCCTGCTCATCGAGCCCCTGGCCTTAACGGGGGCCTGGGTCGACGCCGGCGCGGGGCTCCTCTCGATGATCGCGCTCGAGCTCGGCGGCTCCTCCCGCCTCTGCGGCGCGCTTCGGCCGGGCGAGCCGGTTCTCGTCATGGGACCGACGGGAAGCGCCACCGAGCTTCCGGAAAACGGCACCGTTCTCCTATGCGGGGGCGGCCTCGGCAACGCCGTCCTGTTCTCCATCGGAAAGAAGGCGCGGCAGAGGGGCAACCGCGTCCTCTATTTCGCGGGATACAAACGCGCCGAGGACTTCTACAAACGCGAGGACATCGAAGCGGCGGCTGACGTACTCGTCCTCTCGGTCGACCGGGGAGAGGACATCCCGGCCCGGCGCCCGTCAGACCGCCAATTCGTCGGTAACATCCTGGAGTCCATGCTCGCCTACGCGACCGGGAAGCTCGGGCCGCAGGAGATTTCGCTCGCCGAGGTCGACCGCCTGATCGTGATCGGGTCCGACCGGATGATGGCTGCCGTGGCCCGGGCGCGACACGGTGTGCTGGCGCCGTATCTGAACCCGCGTCACATCGGGATCGGCTCGATCAACTCCCCCATGCAGTGCATGATGAAAGAGGTCTGCGCCCAGTGCCTTCAGAAGCACCTCGATCCGCTGACGGGACGGGAGACGGAGATCGTCTTCTCGTGCTTCAACCAGGACCAGGGCTTAGACGAGATGGACTGGGACAACCTCGCCGCGCGCCTGCGCCAGAACACGGTCCTCGAGAAGCTGACGAACCTGTGGATCGACCGCCTCTTTGCGGCGGGTGAGCTCGCGAGGGTGTAGATCGAAGGGCGAATCGCGCCCGGCCGGCGCCACGCCCGCGCGGGACGCTAAACGCTAAACGCTGAGCCCCTCACTCTCAAGGCACCTTCAAGGCACCTTCGCCAGGAACAGCAGATACGGATTGATCGCGAGCCCCCGCCGGAAGTTGGCCGTGTCCTCGGGCACCCGGGTGATGGAGAAGTGCAGGTGGGGGCCGCCGATGACGTGTCCGGTCGAGCCCACGTACCCGATGACCTCGCCCTTGCGGACGCGCTTGCCGCCCGATAGCCCGTCCGCATACGCCGAGAGATGGCAATAGAACAGGAGGTACTGTCCTGTCGCGTCTTTCTGATAGATCGCGTTTCCGCCGCGCCGTTCCCGGGAAATCCGCACGATCTCCCCGTCGGTCGTCGCGAGAATGGGCGTGCCTTTCGGCGCGCCGATGTCGATCGCCAGGTGCTGCGCGTGGGTGCCCCGCGACGCCAGAAAAGAATCCTGAAGGCGCTTCGCATCGACCCCTTCGACCGGGATCAGGAAGCTTTCGGAGATCAGGGAAGTCAGGTCCACGTCCTGAAGCCGGACTTCCGAAACGTCGGACTTTGGCCGCAGGAAGGATCGCAGCTTGCGGGCGATGCGCGTGAGGCTCGCTCCGGCGCCCGTCCTGACCGGCTCGGCCGTGGCCACCGGGTCTTCCGTGAGCTCCACGCCCTCCGCTCCCTGGTCTTCCGGAGCATCCGTCGCGGCGCGGTGGACGTGGGCCTCGAGCACGACGTCCTGCGGATCGCAGGGCGCCGGTGGATAGTTCTGGATCTCCGGCGGCGTAGCTCCGGGTGCGACCGACACCACGACCGCAGGCGCTGCCCCGCCCGTCCGATCGAGCACCACTCGGCCTTCCGCATCCTGGTGAATGACGGTCTTGTGACGCGCCCGGCGGGCGAGCCTGCCGTGCGTGCGGTGCCGCTCGTGAGAGGCGGCGGCGGCATGTCGGTGGTGAGAGGCGGCGGCGGGATGTCGGTGGTGAGAGGCGGCAGCGGCATGTCGGTGGTGGGAGACGGCGGCGGCATGTCGATGGGATTTTGCCGGGTGATGGTGGTGGCGGGCTTGCGCGGGCTTCGAAACGGTCAACGAGAGCATGGCGGCCAAAGCAGCCGCCGGGACTACAGAAACCTTTTGCATGTTTCGATTATTCAGGGCCGCTTCGCCGCCGGTCAAGAAAAAAAGGCAGGAGAGAACACTTATTTATGTCGTAACAGCATGAGAAATGCCGAGTTTATTCATGCCAATAACCATCGTCATCCGAAGTACTTAGAACAAATTGTGGCTCGAGCAACGCGGAAGAGGGACGAATCTTCTCTGGTGCGGGCAAACGCCACGCGGGGACCGCTTTTTTCGCCCGGGGAGTTCCGGAATCGCCTGGCAATTTTCTCGTGGAAACGGCCACGGAAGTACCGGGTGCGGGAAACAGCCTCGCGAGCGCCACACGACTCTCGTCCCGTGCCACCGCGTTATCTGGCCGCTCACAGCCGACCCCTCTCCCGGCGGGGGCACCGTGCGCTATGCGCGTTCGAGGTACGAGTCGTCGCGCGTGTCGATCTTGACCGTCGTGCCCGCCTCGATGAACTGCGGGACCATGACCTCGAGCCCCGTCTCCAGCACGGCGGGTTTGTAGGAGGCCGAGGCCGTCGCGCCCTTCATCCCGGGGGAAGTCTCGGTGACCTTCAGGTTCACCGTGTTCGGAAGCTCGATTCCGACCGGGTTGTCCTCGTAAAAATCCACGTGAATGACGGTGTTCGCCAACAGGTACTTCATCTGCTCCCCGATCACCTCGTCGGAGAGGGTGATCTGGTCGTAGTTGCTCTGGTCCATGAAGTGGTGCCCGGCCGAGTCGGAATAGAGGTACTCCATCTCCTTTTCGTCCAGGGACGCCTTTTCGACCCGGTCGGTCGAGCCGAACCGGTGCTCCGTCATGGAGCCGTTGCGGAGGTTGCGCATCTTCACC
>JBBQDF010000180.1:0-6233 GCA_038319475.1 Thermoanaerobaculia bacterium | reverse complement strand
CACGACGTTCTTGCCCGAGTGCTTGACGTTCTGCAGGTCCTCGAGGGTCGGGAAGCCGTGGCGGACCTGCCAGAGGACGTTGGGGAGGAAGAGGAGAAGCGCGATCCCGCCGCCGATCCAGATCCATGGCCGCGCGAGCTCGCGGCGGTCGGGGGAGAGGAGGAGACCGATCACGACGGCCGCGCCGAAGAACAGAGACGAGTGCTTGTTCTCGAGGCCGAGACCCGCGAACACCCCGAAGGCGATCCAGTACCGGGAGTCCCCGGTGCGGATGATCCGGACGAGGGCCCAGACGCACCCCATCCAGAAGAGCGGTTCGAAGACATTCATCGTCATCAGGCTCGCGACCGCGAGAAAGATCGGGACGAGGAGAGCGCAGAGACCCGCGAGAAGCTGCGCATACCGGCGGCCGCCGAGCTCTCGCGCGAGGATCATCGTCACGGCGACCACGGCGGCGCCGGCGACCGCGGCGATGGCGCGAAGCGCGAAGAGGGAGCCGCCGAGGAGAAGCGCAATCCTCGCGTACACCGCGACCAGGGGCGCGCAGTCGACGTAGCCCCAGTCGAGATGCCGGCCGAGGTCCAGGAAGTAGAGCTCGTCGCGGAAGTAGCCGAATCGGTTCGCGGTCGCGAGGTGGAGGGCGAGTTTCGCGGCGGCGAGCCCGATGACGAGGGGAAAATCGAGCCGGGAAACAACCCAGGGGGCCTCTCTGGCCGGCGAGCGCATCGTCGTCTCACTCACGCTGGCGCATTCTGACAGGGCGAGCTGCGCTTCAATCGAGAGCGGTGACTACGCTCGCCCGGCGGCTTGATCGGCGAACTCCTGCAGCAACCAGCCCCAGCCTTGCGGTCCATCGACGCCCGTCCGCATCATTTCGCCGCCTTCGCCGCCTTCGCCGCCTTCGCCGCCTTCGCCGAGGCGGTCGAAGCGGGTCGAAGCTCCGACCCTGTCAGGCCTGAAGTACCCCCTTCACCCCGGCCCTCTCCCCCGGCGGGGAGAGGGAGCAGACGAGGCGGTCTTAAAAATCTATGCGCGTCGTGATCCCGATCGTGCGCGGCTGGTTGGTCAGGTAGCCGATACGGGCGCGCGTTCCACGCTCCCGGTCGAGGGCCAGTCGTGCCAGCTCGTTGGTGACGTTGTTGGCGTAGAGCGCGACGTCCCAGCTGGCGTGCCGGACGCCGAGGCGCAGGTTCACGAGGTCATAGGCCGGCAGCTCCGGGTCGTAGGTGAAGGTGCTCTGGGTCAGCGGCCCGCCGATCGTGTTTGCGCCGAACGAGTTGAGATTGAGCGTGCCGATCAGGTCATCCCCGACCTGCGTGAAGCGCGAGCCCACATGGTTGTAGGTGGCGGAGAAGTAGCCGTTGAACTCCGGCGTGATCGGCTGCTGGTACGTGGCGGCCAGGGCGGCCTGGAACCTCGGGACGCTCGGCAGGCGCTTGCCGCTCTGGATGCCCGAGACGACGGTGACCGCTCCATCAGGCGCCGTGGAGGTCAGAGTGGATCGGAGCGTCGCGTTGTTGTAGCTGCCCGAAACGGAGAAATCGAAGTGGTCGGTCACCGCCGTGGCGAACTCGAGCTCGCCTCCCACGCTGCGCGCCTTCGGCACGTTGAAAATGACCCGCGAGGAACAGGAGCCGGCGGTCACGGTCGCCTGCAGGTCGTTGATGTCCACGTAAAACAGCGAAGCGTTGAACGAGCCGCGGCCGCCGAAGAGGCGCGACTTCGAGCCGACCTCGTAGTTCCACGCCTTTTCGTCCTTCCAGTTTTCGCGCCCGCCGAAGGTGATTCGGTCCTGGGCCGTGCAGAGATTGACGTTGAGCGGATCGTTGATGCCTCCCAGCCGGAAGCCCTTCGAGACCTGCGCGTTCAGGTTCGTGGAGTCGGTCACCTTGTATGACGCGATGAAGCGCGGAGCGACGCCGTCCGCCTTGGTCGAGCCCGGCTGAGACTGCGGCCGGCCGTTTTCGTCCGCGCCAAACAGGCCGTCGAAGATCTGCTTCTTGTCTTCGGAGAAGTGGTAGTAGCGCAGGCCCGCCGTCACGCTGAATTTTTCCGTCACGGCCACGGTGCCTTCGCCAAAGAGCGCGTACTGGTCGAGCTTGTAGCTCAGGTCCGAATAGAAAAGGACGTCCGCCGGCGCTACGGTCCGTGTGTTGGGAACGGTGCTCACCGCCTCGTAGCCGTTGACGTGGAGTTGCTGGCTGTAGGTCCGTCTCGAGTTCCCGTAAAAGCCGCCCACGACCCAGTTGAAGCGGCTGTCGGCCTTGCCGCCGGAGAGGCGCAGCTCCTGGGTCACCGCGTTCGCCCTGGTCGCGTCGTCGAGCGGCGAGTTCAGGTTGTAGACCCTCGGAGGCAGGCCGTAGCTGCCGCCGGTGATACTCGAGGTCAGCGCGCCCGCGTCGCGGACCACGTCGATGTCGCGATGCGTGTACGACGTCACGGAGGTCAGAGCGACCTCGCCGAAGTTGTACTTGACGTTCACGTCGCCTAAAAAGAACTTGTCGTTGAAGGGCTCGTCGATCTGCGTGAAGATCTGGCGCTCGCCGAGCCTGACGGCCGGGCGCGTCGTCGTGTACGGGTTCGCCAGGATGTTGAACGCATCCTGCCGGTTCCAGCCGTCCATCTTGACCTTCTGGTAGACGACACGCGGAATGATCGTCAGGCGGTCGTCCGGAGCGATCTCGAACGCGGCCCGGATGCCGGTGCGGTCCCCCGTGTTGACGTTTTTGTGGACGGAGAGATTCGGCTGCACGGCGTCCGTGTAGCCGGCAAATCGGTCGTAGTACCCCACGATGCGCAGGGCCGCGGTGCTCCCCAGAGGCGCGTTGATCCCGAATTTCGCGTTGCCGCCCTGGTTGCCGCCGGCGATGGTGTTTCCGGCGAGCTCCCCGAAGTACCGGGTGGCTCCGAGCTCGGGCTGGTTGGTGATGTACCGCACGGTGCCCGACTCCGAGCCGGAGCCGAACAGCGTCCCCTGAGGCCCTCGCAGCACCTCGACGCGGTTCATGTCGAAGAGGTCGATGTCCGGAGTGAAGAGTGAAAGCGAGATCACCGATTCGTCCAGATACGTGCCGACGCCCTCTTTGACGCCCGGCTGGTCTCGGGCGATCTGGCCCGAGGAGATGCCGCGCATCGAGACCTGGTTCTGCCCGGGTCCGAGATTCTGAACGGCGAAGCCCGCGACGTTGGCGGCGACTCCTTCGAGATTGTCGACGCCACGCTCGCGCAGGACCTCTTCCGTCGGCGCCGCGACGGAAACAGGCGTGTTCAGGATCGTCTCCTCGCGTTTCATGGCGGTGACCGTGACTTCCTCGGCGATCTTCACCTCGAGAGAGAGATCGACCGAGACCATCGCCCCCGCGTCGAGCCGGCGGTCTTTCTGAACCGCCCGGCGAAAGCCCTGCACGTCCACGGAGACCGTGTAGAGGCCCGACGGCAGATCCGCGATCTCGTAGGACCCGTTCGAGGAGGATCGGACGACGCGCGTAGCGCCGGTGTCCTGGTTTGTCACCGTCACGGTGGCGCCGCCGACCGGCGCGCCGTTGGCAACCCGCACTGTGCCGGTAATTCGCCCGCCGGGCGACTGGGCAAAGCCCGGTGCGGAGGAGAGAACAATCAGCGCGGCGCAGACCAGGGCAATCGCGAACCGGCGAAGCAGCATGGAAGCCTCCTCTGTCAAACAGGCGGTTCCGCATACGGGGATGGACCCGCGTTGGCAGGTATTTACGACCACAACGGGAGTTTGTCAACGTCAGTTCGTACCTCGCGGCGCATTCCTCCGGGGCGCACATCGAGTGTGAGGCGTGCTCCACGGCATATCAACCGGCTGACCGTGGAGCCGGGCGAGGCGCGCGAACGTTCTATCTTCCGGCATGCAGCTCGTCGGGCCGATCGAGACCGCGCCTCTCTTTCCGGCTCTCCATGCGGAGCTGATCACGCTCCTGCGGGGGCTGGACGAGTCCGCCTGGGAGCGGCCGACGGTCGCTCCCCGCTGGCGCGTGCGGGACGTGTCGCGGCACACCTTCTCGACAGAGACCTCCGGAAGCCTTCCGCCTGCCGCGACGGGCTGGCGCTCTCCGGCGGACAAAGCCCCCAGGGCCTCGAAGCCGTCGTCCGGCTGGTCAACTCGCTGAATGCCAGCGGCGTCGATTACGCCCGGCGCCTCAGTCCCCGTGTGCTGATCGAGCTGCTCGAAGTCACGGGCCCGAAGGTGAGCGCTTTCGTGGCGTCGCTTCCTCCCGACGGCGAGTCGCTCTTCGCGGTCGAATGGGCCGGCGAAAGTGTTTCCAGAAACTGGATGGACATCGGCCGGGAGTACACCGAGCGCTGGCACCACCAGATGCAGATCCGAGATGCGGTCGAGCGTCCGTGCCCCGCCGCCTCCAACAGAACTTCACCCCGCTTTCACATCGCGGCCCCTCGGCTTCGCGTGAATCAGTTTTCAGTTGACGGCCCTCGAGTTCGACGGCAGGATGAGGCCGGTCAGAATCATCTCGTTTCCATGAAGGAGGTGGACATGCTCAGGTCTCACCTGCGCGTGTTTCTGTTCGGCGTGTCCCTCGCGATGATTTCCCTCCCGGTTCTCGCTCAATCCCAGGCGACGACGGGTGTTATTCAGGGCACTGTCTCCGACGCGTCGGGCGGACTTCTGCCAGGAGCCGGCGTGGCTCTACGGAACGTCGCGACGAACTTCGATCAGACGAGCACGACGGACCGCGAGGGCCGGTTTCGAGGCGTTCTCCTGCCTCTCGGCCCCTACCGCGTGACCGTCACCCTTCCCGGATTCCGAACGCTCGTGCGCGAGGGCTTGAACCTCGACGTGGGTCAGACGATCAACCTGCCGCTGCGCATGGAGCTCTCGACGGTTACTCAGGAAATCAAGGTCACCGCGGAAGCGCCTCTCGTGGAAACGGCCCGGACCGAGTCATCCACGCGGATCGACCAGAAGGCGGTCGAGAATCTTCCCAACAACGGGCACAACTTCCTTGATTTCACGAAGTTGACTCCGGGCGTGACGACGGTGCAGGGGCCCGACGGCGACGAGCTGTCGGTCAACGGCCAGAAGGGGATCCAGAACAACATCTCCGTCGACGGGGCGGATTTCAACAATCCGTTTTTCGGCGAGCAGCGCGGAGGCCAGCGGCCGGCGTTTACGTTCAACCTCGACGCGGTCAAGGAAGTCGTGGTCGTCGCCGAGGGAGCCAACGCCGAGTTCGGCCGCTCCTCCGCCGGCTTCGTGAATGTCATCACGAAATCCGGAACCAACGACATGCACGGAAGCGCGCACGTCTTCTACAAGGACCACAATCTCTCCGCGCGACCGGAGAATCCCGACGGGAGCCGCTCGCCGGAATTCGATTCCAATCAGTACCAGGCGGGCGCGACTCTCGGGGGTCCGCTCCGGCGCGACAGCCTCTTCTACTTCCTCTCGGGCGACTATCAGCGCGGCCGGACCACGAAGCAGACGGACCCGAATCGCATCGAACCCGTCGTCGTCAACGCGCTCGCGGCGCTCGGCAGTCCCGCGGAAAATCGCCCGGTCGAGCGGACCAACGACGCCCGCGTCTTTCTCGCGAAAATCGACTGGCAGCTTTCATCCACGAACCTCGTCACCGGCCGCTACAACTACACCTGGGCCGATCAGGCCAACGGCACTTTCGACGTCGACACCTGGGGCGCCACCGCGAACGCGGACGAGCTCGACCACTCCAATTCCGGAACGGTGGCGCTTCTCTCCACTCTGAGCGGGAACCTCGCCAACGAATTTCGCGGCCAGTGGGCGCGGGAGGACAGGCCGCGCGCCTACCAGGGACCCGACATCACGGGCCAGAATCGGCCGCTTCCCGATACGGCCTTCGACTTCGCGCGCTCGTATCGTTTCGGGGAGCCCTTTTTCATCCCCGTCGACTACCACGACACCCGCATCCAGTTGAATGACAACGTCTCGTTTCTCAACGGACAGCACTCGCTGAAGGCGGGCGTCGAATACAACCGCACCGAGTCCTCCCAGACGTTCGTGGGCTTCGCCAACGGCCGCTACATTTTCGGGTCGACAGCGGGCTTCCTGAACTACGTGGCCAATCCCCGTTACGTGGAATGCTCGGACGGTTCGTCGTCGCCAACCGGGGCGTGCTCCGCGGGAAACATCACGGGCCCCGTGCTCCTGTACCTCCAGTTCGCCGGGGTCGGAGGGCGCACGGCGGCCGATGCGGGAACCCAGACGATTCGCCAGA
>JBBQDF010000179.1:0-6303 GCA_038319475.1 Thermoanaerobaculia bacterium | reverse complement strand
CGATCCAGGTCGACGCGACCGTGTTCGAGTCCGGACGGGGCTCCATCCGCGGTGACGCCAACTTCCTCGCGGTGCCCCATCCCGGAGTCCACGGCCAGTTCCGTCTGGCCGGCATTCCCCTGGATCGGCTGGGTCCCGTGGCGAAGCACTGGAACTTCGAAACGCGGGGCGGGGTCCTGTCGACCAGCGGCGAGATCGAGTACGCCCCGGGTGTCCGGAAGGCCCACCTTCCGCGAGTCGAGATCCGCGGGGTGCGCGCGGACTACATCCGCCGCACCGCGGCGCCGCAGGCAACGGGTATCGCGCCCGCCTCGGCGAAGATTCCGGCGACGGAAAAGGCAGTCAAAACGGCCGCGGCCGGGTCCGCTGCTCCGGCCTGGGACCTGCAGCTCGACCGTTTCGAGCTGACGGACTCGGAGGTCGGCTACGTGAACACGGTGCACTCCCCGGACTATCGGGTGTTTTTCAGCAAGGTGTCCGGAGAGGTGACGGGGTTTTCGAAGAAGACCAACCAGGACGGCACGGGGAAGGCCGCATTCCGAGGCCGCTTCATGAACAACGGTCCCGCCACCGCGACGGCGCACTTCCGGGGCGGCGGCAAGGATCCGGACTTCGACGTCCGTCTCGCGATCGAAGGCACGGACATGACGACGATGAACGACCTGTTCCGGGCCTACGGGAAGTTCGACGTGTTCAAGGGCACCTTCTCCCTCTATTCGGAGATCGGGGTCAAGAACGCCTACGTATCCGGCTACGTCAAGCCGCTCTTCACCGACGTCGAGGTCTACGATTCGCGGCAGGACGCCGGCAAGAGCGTGCTGAAGAAGGTCTACGAAGGCGCGGTCGACGCCGTGTCGAAGCTCCTCCGGAACAAACGGGACGACGTCGCGACCACCGTCGACCTCAGCGGCCCGGTCGGCGGGAGCAACACGAGCACGCTCCAGGCGATCGGGAAGCTGATCGAGAACGCATTCTTCAACGCCATCCTGCCCGGGTTCGACCGCCAGATTCCCCGGCCGAAACGCTGAGAATCAGCGCCCGCGGCGGGCGATCAGGGCGAGCAGCCGGCCGGTGATGTCTTCCACGGCGCGGGTCGTGCGTTTCCCCGCCGCCGCCGCGAGTTTGCGCCGGGCGTACTTCCCGGCCTTTCGGGTCACCCGGCGGACGCCTCCGCGCGAACGGCCTTCGCCCCCCGGGCTCGACGCCCGTTCGGCGGAGCGTTGGAGCAGATCGCCGCCGCCCCGGACGGCGATCGTGAGCTGGAGCAGCTCCCGGTAGAGGGTCTCCCACTCCTCGTAATCGAGGTCGGCGTCGGCGAGCATCCGCGCGAGGGAGCGGACGCGGGGCTCCACGACCGCCCCGCGCTCGTGCTCGGAAAGCAGCATCTTGATCCGCTTCTCGACGTCCTGCCCGACCGGCGTCATCGTCTGCAAGGCCTCCGTCCGGGTCGCGCTTTCGGCGATCAGTGCGTGCGCGCGTGAGGCCGCGTGCTCCGGGCCGAGGACGCGGACCCCGTTGGGATATATGGTCAGCTCGAGACCGGAACCCTGCAGGAACCACAGGTCCGTCGGAAGATATGTGCCGAGCGTGGCGCCTCCGAGCGTCCGCATGGTCCGGGACAGGGCGCGGGTGGTCCAGGGCGGCGTCCCGCGCTCGACCCCGAGGCTTCCCGCTTCGAGGGCCTCGCGGATCCCCCCGGCCACGCTCTCGTAGTGCTCGGGCGGGATCACCAGCGCAAGGTGGGCCTCCTTGCGGCCCTTGGCCATCGCGAGGAGCTTGCGAACCGGAACGGCGAAACACGCGAACGTGAAGGCGGCGGCCAGACCCGCGGTCACCGGAAAGCCCATCAGCCATGCCCGAACCCCTCGCGTCTTCCCGGGGTCGGAGCGGCCGCGGCGGCGCAGGCCCCACCCGACCGCGAGGGGCACCAGAACGGCCGAGGCGATCCAGAGCCCCCTCACGACCCCCGTCGGAACGCCCTTCGGAATCGGAACGAAGGCGAGCAGGAAGGCCGCGGCCCGGGGGAAGACGGCGCCGACGACCATGATCGGCCACACTCCCGCCGCCGCGACGATAGCCGTCAGCAGGCTGCGGTTCTTCTCCGACACTTCCCCGAAGAGGGCCAGAGTGGCCCAGCCGAAAATCGCTTTCAGCACGCTCCCGAGGGAGCGCCGGAGGAGAGCCAGGATGGCCTGAAGCAGGAGCACGACAACCCCGAAAGCAAGATCCTCGCCCGTTGCGCGCGGCCGGAGGGCGCGGGAGGGCTGTGGCATGGTCGGTGCATCTGCGCGCGGCAGGAGGATTCTTGAAATGAAAAAAGAACAACTCAACGAGTTGCTGCTTCAGGCACTGGAAACCGAGCTGGGCGGAGTGCAGGTCTACACGACGGCGCTCGAGTGCGCGGTCAACGAGGATCTCCACGGGGAGTGGGAGAAGTACCTCGAGCAGACCCGGTCCCACGTGACGATCGTGCAGGGGATCTTCGAGAAGCTCGACCTCGATCCAAACCAGGAGACGCCCGGGCGCGGTATCGTGCGCCACATCGGCGAATCGCTCCTCAAGGCGATGCGCATGGCGCAGGCCGCCGGAAACCCGGACGCCGCCCAGCTGGTGGCGTGCGAGTGCGTTGTCTTCGCCGAGACCAAGGACCACCTGAACTGGGAGTTGATCGGCGCGCTGGCCGAGAAGCTCGACGGTCGCCGCGGAGAGGTTCTCCTGGCGGCCCACGACGAGGTGGAAGAGCAGGAAGACGAGCACCTGTACCACACGACGGGCTGGTGCCGGGAGCTCTGGATCGAATCGCTGGGATTGCCGGCGGTCCTGCCACCGCCCGAGGAGGAGAAGGAAGTCAAGACCGCGATCGGCGCCGCGCGCGCCAAGCAGTCGCGGGAGGAAATGCTCTAGGACTTCGTCCGGGACGAAAGTGACGCGGACCCGGCGGCGGGTCCGCTTTTTTTTCGCGCGGGTCGACCGCGGCTACGGTCGGGGCTACTCGGAGGGGGCGCGTCCGACGCCTGGCAGCCACGCCCCGAAGCCCCTCCAGCGCTTTCGCGCTCGCGCGTTCACGGCAGGACGATAGTTCCGGGTATCCACGACGATCCAGCGCAGCGTCGCGACGTCGTCCGTCAGGATCCCGTCGGCGCCGAGGCAGACGAGCTCCCGCAAGCGGCGCGGGTCGCTCACGGTCCAGGTGAGGACGGCGTCGAAGGTTTCGCTCTCGCGGGCCGCGACGCAGCGCGCGACGTCGCGGCGAAACGCCGGCCAGTCGCGGCGGCCGCAACCGAGGCTGACGTCCCGCGCACCGGTGCCCGGCGCCAGCTCGGCCGCGCCGGGAAACTCGAAGTCGGCGCTCACGCGGATTCGCGCGCAGGGCTTCCGCCGGCACCGGGCCACGAGCGCGCTCACGATTGCCGCCTGGGGGGAGAGAAGCCGGAAGGTGAGGTCGCGGACCTGTCCCGAGTCGAGTGCTCGCTGGAGAAGGTCGACGAGGGCCTCCGCCTCCGCCGTCTGCTCCGGCGCGAGCTTGATGTCGAGCAGAACGTCGGACAGGCGAGGCTGCTGCGGGACCCAGGCCAGGAGCTCCACGAGGGTCGCGACCGGCGCGTCCCGGGCCGCGGTGGCGCCGTCGGGCGCGGTGCCCGCCGCGCGCGTATAACGGTAGTCGCGGCGGAGCTCGTCGAGGTCCAGGTCTCGGACGGGGCGGCGCGCCGGGTGGCCCGGCGCGGGCGCGTCCGGCCGGAAGAGCAGCTTCTCGCCTCCAGCCTGCCGCAGGAGGGCGACGGGGTCGTCCGGGTCGGCATCGTGCCAGAGGGCGAACTGGCCGTCCCGCGTCGCGCAGATGTCGGTCTCGATCGCGTTGGCTCCCTGCTCGAGCGCGCGGCGGAACGACGGCAGCGTGTTCTCGGCCTCGAACCGGGCCGCGCCGCGGTGTCCGACGACCAGGATGTCGGGGCGCGGGCCCAACGCGGGCGGTTCTCCCTCCCGCCAGGCCCCCAGGATGCCTGCGAGGCGCGCGCGAAGACTCGTATCCCCCAGGTAGCTCACGAAAAGTTCTCGCGGCCGCCGGCGGACGGCCATTCGAGCGCGAAGGAATCCATGGGGGAAAAGCTCGCGCCGCCCTTTTCCAGGCCCAGGACTTCGATGTCGAGGCCCTTGTCGCCCAGAGTGGCGTTCATATAGTGGAAAGGGCGCAGCGCCGGGCCCGGGAAGGCGTCGTCGGAATGCCGGCGCCGGGTTCCTTTCGCCAGGGAGACCCGCGGCCCCCCGCCTCCTCCGGTGACCAGGAAGACCTTGCCCCGGCGCTCGAAGCGCTCGTAGCTGTGAACGTGACCCGAGATCATGGCCAGAGCCTTCTCGGAAAGCTCGAACGGCGCCAGCAGGTCGCGCTGGACGTGCATCGTGTCGGAGGTCACGCGGCTGTTGGTAAAGGGCGGGTGGTGCAGGAAAACGAGAACGCCCCGCGTCGAGGGGCCGGCGTCGAAGCCGGCGAGGGCCTCCCGATACCACGCCTGCTGCGCCTGCCACCGGGCGGCGGACATCCAGTGATAGTTCGAGTCGAGGAAGATCATACCCACGGGCCCGTAGGATGCCGCGTGCCAGTGCCGCTGGCGAAGGTTGGGGAATCGCGCGAAGAAATTGACGAGAGCCAGCCGGCGCTTGACCCAGTATTCGTGGTTTCCCAGAACGGAGATCGTGTGGATCTTCTCGGAGCGCAGCGGCGCGCACAGGCGATCGAAGTCGGCCCAGGCGGCGGCGGAAGAGCCACAGAAGACGAGGTCGCCTAACAGCGCGAGGAAATCCGGCTTCTCGCGGGCGATCGCCCGGATGATCGTCCGGCGCTCGGCGTGATTGGACTCTCTCCACAGCTCCAGGCCGGAAGTCGGCTGCAGGTCGCCGACGATCGCGAAGCGTCCCTTCCGAACGCCGATCGGATCGGGCGACGGTTCGTTGCGGGCCGCGTCCTTCGGTTCCCGGGCGCTCGAAGCGATGGACATGGAGATCCCCCACCGGGCTTACTGCAAGAAGGAGGCCCGCCGGCGATCGAGGCATGGTTCTTGAAACGCCGCAACTCATGACGAATCCCGAAGCCCCCCCGGACGAAAAGCCGCGGGAAGATCCACCGGACTCGCTCCCGCCGGTGGAAGAGCCCGGGCCCGAAGCGCCGGAAGTCGATCCTCCGCGGCGCGATCCGCCGTCTCCCGCGCGCGAGCCGGTTCGCGCTCCGGCACCGATCTTGCTCTATGAATCGGCGGAGGTACACGATGGATAGAAAAATCGACGTTACGGATTCGAATCCTGCCAATCGCGATCCGATCAGCGAGGAGCCGGGCTCTCACCCGGTCGGGACCGGAGTCGGGGCCGCGGGTGGGGCGGCGGCGGGTGCGGCGATCGGGGCGGGCCTGGGCGGTCCGGTCGGAGCCGTCGTGGGCGGCGTCATCGGCGCGGTCACGGGCGGTGCGGCGGGTCATGCGGCCGGCGAAGCGGTCAATCCGACCGTTGAGGGCGAGTTCTGGAGCAAGAACTACAACAAGCGTCCCTACTACACGACCGGCAAGGCGTACTCCGAGTACGAGCCGGCCTACCGCTACGGCTGGGAGAGCGCGGCCAAGCCCGAGTATCGCGACCGCAAGTTCAGTGAGGTCGAGAGCGACCTGGAGCGCGACTGGGACAAGACGAAGGCCAAGACCAACCAGTCCTGGCACGAAGTCAAAGACGCCACGCGCGACGCGTGGGACCGGGTCCGCTCCTAGGTTCACTTCCGTCCAATTCGAGGGGCCCGGCGCGAGCCGGGCTCTTTTTTTTCGTGGTACCGCTCTTGCAATCTGAATCTCGCAGGCACAGAGGCTTCCGAGCGGAGGCTCTGCCCGGAGGCACCCGATGGAAAGCCAGAAATACACGCCGGAACCCCGAACCGTTCCGCAGCCTCAGCTGCGCCACCTGCTGGAATCGCTGCCGGCCGCCGCCTACACGTGCGATCCCCAAGGCCTCATCACCTACTACAACGGCCCCGCGGCAAGTCTGTGGGGACGCAATCCCCGGTTGAACGACCCCGGCGATCGCTTCTGCGGGTCGTTCCGGATGCTCGCCTCGGACGGAACCTCCATTCCTCACGAAGAGTCGTCCATGGCCCTCGCTCTGCGGCACCGCGCCGAACATGCCGGCGAGGAAGTCCTGATCGAGCGGCCCGACGGCGAACGCAGCGCGGCGCGCGCTCATGCAAAGCCGATCCTCGACGAATCGGGAGAGCTCGTCGGAGGGGTCAACGTGCTGGTCGATGTCACGGACCTTCGCCGCGCCGAAGGG
>JBBQDF010000178.1:0-6306 GCA_038319475.1 Thermoanaerobaculia bacterium | reverse complement strand
CATGCCCTCGGATGGATGGAGGCCCCGTATTCTGTGATGTCCCGCCGACGTGTTACGGCGCCGCACTGGCGCGTCCGGCGCCGATGGTGCGGCGCCGAGGTGGGGCCGGACTTCGCAGAATCCGGGGACATTATGAAAAATCGTCCGGCAGGGTGGCTCTTCAGAACCGGCGGCCCTCAAGAAGCCCTTGGATGTCAAGGCTCGGAGTTGGCGGCGATTTTACATAATGTATCTTATCGGACACTGGATCCCAAGGCGGAAGGGCGTCTTTTGCGTGCGTCTCTCACTCGCCGACGTCCTACTCTCTGGACTGAGAGCCGGCCCTCGGAGAACCGCCGGGCACGACCGGAACGCCGAGGTGACAGTGCCCGCGTCGAGTCGACCGATCGTTTCCCGGGTCCCGTCGTTTTGCCGCTGAGCGCCAGGTGCTCCCGAGTTCCAGGCGCTCGTTTCGATGATCGACAGGCATGCGCCCCGTCCCACCACTCCCGGAGGCCGACGCGTGAGACTGAAATCCCTCCCCGGGAAAAGAAGTGGCCCTCCGAAGGAAGGCGTTCGGCTTCAGTCGTTAGAGCTCGAATCTTCGAGCTTGATCTTGCCGCTCTCGATCTGTTCGATAATTCCCCGCAGCGTCTCGATCAGCTCGCTCTTCTCGACTCGCGATTTTTGAAAAGAGAGGTTCAGTTTGAACGGCGCGCCTTCCGGTTTGTAGACGAACGAAAATCGCGGCGTCCTTTCTGAAGGTGAGGCGCCTTCTTTTTTCTGCGCGCGCAGATCCTCGCGCGTCGAACCCGAGGCGACCGCTTCGATCGCCTCGCGCATTTTTTCCGGGTCGTCGAGTCGCGCGATCTGCAGGAGAACGGAACGCGCAGTAATGTCGGCGCGCCGACATTCATCGCGAAGATCCTCCGGGATCGAGAGCAACGTCATCGCTTCCGTGACGGAGACGCGCGACTTCCCGACGGAGTCCGCGATCTGCTGCTGCGTATAGCCGTGGCGTGCGGCGAGCGACGAGTACCCCTCCGCCTCTTCGAACGCGTGAAGATCGCGACGATGAAGATTTTCGATCAATGCGATCTCGACGACCTCGTTTTCCGGAACGTCGAGCTCGATGCAGGGCACCTCGGTCAAGCCCGCTTCCATCGCCGCGCGGAACCTTCTCTCCCCCGCGATGATTCGGAAACGTCCGTTCGCGATGGGCTTGACCAGAAGCGGCTCCAGGACGCCCTTCGATTCGATCGAGCGGCGCAGCTCAGTCAGATCGCCGACGTTCGTGCGAGGCTGCTCGGGGTTGGTCTCAATCTCCTCCATGGAAATCCACCGCCCGAGCGAGCCGCCAAATCGCGAGGAAAGCGATTCGACGAAGTGAGAATCGTGCTGCATCCGCGCTTCCACCGGGAGTCCTCTTCTTTTAGACACGGGACAGCACCTCCTCGGAAAGGGAGTAATACTCCGCGGCTCCGCTCGAACGCGGCGCGAAAGTGAAAATCGACTCCCGATGCGCCGGACTCTCCTCGAGGCGCACGCTCTTGGAAATCGTCGTCTTGAAGACCATGTCGCCGAAAACCGAAGCGATTTGTTCGAAAACGTCTTTCCCGATCACGGTCCGGCGGTCGTGGAGCGTGATCACGACACCGAGGATGCGCAGGGTGGGATTTGGCCGGGCCTTGATCTTCTCGATCGTCTCGAGAAGGTCATCGGTGCCCTCCAGGGCGAAGTACGAGGACTGGATCGGGATGAGGATGTGCGAGGACGCGACCATGGCATTCACGGTGATCATCCCGAGGGTCGGCGGCGTGTCGATCAGGATCGCGTCATAGCTCGAACGAGCGTCGTCGATCTTGTCCCGCAGTCGGAAGTGCCCGTCGATCTCGCCTAAGAGTTTGGACTCGATTTTCGCGAGCGCGATTCGCGCGGGGGCGATGTCGAGGTTTGGCACCTCGGAGGTGCGGGTCACGTCTTTCAACGAGACGTTGGATTCGGTCAAGACGTCGAACATGGATTTTTCGACCGTCCGCCGATCGATGTAGGACATCGTGCTGTTGGCCTGCGGGTCCAGATCGATGAGAAGGGTGCGCATCCCTTTCGAGGCGAGCGCGGCGGCGAGGTTGATGGCCGTGGTGGTTTTTCCCACGCCGCCCTTCTGATTCGTGATGGAGATGATCACCGGAGAAAGAAAGTATCAGTTCTCTGCATCGTGTTTTCGAGTTTCCACGCCGGTTGACACTGTCAAAGAGGCCGGCCCCCGGATCACATCCGATACTTACCGAGATCGTCGGGGCTGACTTCTTCGAGCCATTTCTTCAGCTTGTCGGGATCGGTCGTTCCCTCCGCCCGGATCGTCTTGCTGCGTTCGAGAACGTCTTCCTCGACGAAAATCTCTGCCCGCGCCCGCAGCGCGAGGGCGATCGCGTCGCTCGGACGGCTGTCGACCGTCCAGCGTTCGTCGCCCCGTGACAGATGGAGGCGGGCGTAAAAAGTGTTGTCTTTCAGTTCGTTGACGACGATGCGGTCGACGTGCACCCCGAGCTCCGAGAGAACGTTGTGAAGAAGGTCGTGAGTCATCGGACGGGGAGCCGAGATTTTTTCCATTTCGATCGCGATCGCATTTGCCTCGAAGATCCCCACCCAGATCGGAAGGAAGGCGCCGTCGTTCTGGTCGCGAAGGATCACGACGGGCATGTTGCTGACGGGATCCATCAACAGGCCCTTGATTTCCATTTTCACCATGCATGCTCTCCCTTGGGAAGGGCCTCCCCGACGGCGGCGGGTGCGGGTGGGACGCGGGCGATGAGAGAGTTCGGAAGGCCTCGCACGATTTCAACCTCGACGTAGCGCCCGGGCGACGCGGCTTCCTCGCCGTTTTCGATGTGCACCACGCGGTTACACGCGGTTCGTCCCCGGAAAAGTCCCTTGCGGTCGAGATTCTCCACGAGGACTTCGAACCGCTGGCCCACCAGGGCGCGGTTGATACCCCCCTGAATTTCCTCCTGGAGGGCGAGGAGCCGCGAAAGCCTTTCGGCAGCGACCTCTCCGGGAACCTCCCGCTCGCTCCCCCATCGCGCCGCCGCGGTGCCAGGCCGGGGGGAGTAGCGAAAAGCGAACACGTTGGCGAAGCGCGCCTCCCGCATCAGAGAGAGGGTTTCCTCGAAATCTTCCTCGGTTTCGCCGGGGAAGCCGACGATGAAGTCCGACGAGAGGGCGAGGCCCGTCACAGCGCGGCGAAAGCGCTCGATCGTCGCCACATACTTCGCGCGGTCATATCGCCGCTTCATCCGGTACAGCACCCGGTCGGAGCCGGACTGCGCCGGCAGATGCAGGTAGGGCGCGACGGGACCTCCTGCGGCCATCGCTTCGACGAGGGAATCGTCGACAAGGCTCGGGTGCGACGTGATGAACCGGAGACGGCGAAGCCCCGACAGTAGACTGGCCCTGCGGAGAAGCTCTCCCAGCCCGAATTTTTCGTCCGGGTCCTCATACGCATTGACGGTTTGCCCGAGGAGCATGACCTCGCCGTGACCTCCCTCGACGAGGGATCGGACCTCGGCCAGGATTTCGGAGCTGCGCCGGCTGCGCTCCCGGCCCCGGGTGAACGGAACAATGCAGAACGTGCAGAACTGATCGCAACCTTCGATGACGGTGACACCGGCCTGAAACGAGGACCCGCGGCGGATCTGGTCGAACCGGTAGATCGGCGAGTCGGTGGGCAGGTCCGTCGAAATCAACCGCCGGCGTTCCCGGCGGACCTCGTCGACCATCTCGCCGGCGCGTTCAATCTGTCCCGTCCCGAGCACGAAGTCGACGAACGGGGCCCGCTCGAGGATCTCGTCCTTCTCCACCTGGGCAACGCAACCCGTGACTCCGATGACCATCCGGGGGTTTTCGCGCTTGCGGCGCGCCAGGACACCGAGCGTACTGTAAACCTTCGCTTGCGCCTTCTCGCGGACCGCGCAAGTGTTCAAAAGGACGACGTCCGGATCGTCGAACGCGGACGCCGGCACGTAGCCGCGGGAGTCGAGCTGGCCGGCCATCCGCTCGCCATCCAGGACATTCATCTGACAGCCCCAGGTTTCGACGCGGTATTTGAGTGAAGTTACTTGTTCTAAACGAGTTAACGCCTCTATGTTCATTCGCGAAGCCACCCCGGAAGGGCCCCGGCGTGCCGGGCCTTTTCCGGTAGCTCGGACAGATCCGCCTCCGCCTGCGCAAGCTCCTTCTTCGCCGTTTCGAGCTCCTCGCGCTTCTTGTCCCACGCGGGCTTGATCACGCGATCCCGATACTGCCCGTCATCCCACCGGTAGAAGTCGTTTTCGAGCTGCTTCGTCTCCTGGTCGAGCGCCGTAACCTCCGCGGTCAGGTCCTCGACGCGGCGCCGCGCCGCCCGGGCCGTCTCCCGCCACCGGGCCTCCTCCGCCGCCGGCACGCCGGCGGCGGGCGGGATCGGAGCGATCGTCGTCGTCGAAACGACAGGTGCCGGCGCGGCCGCGGACGCGGGACGGGCTTTTGCGGTCGAGAGGCGGCCCTTCGACGGATCCTTGACCAGGCTGTCGTTGGTGATCGCGACTGTTTTCTGCTGCCGCGCCCGGCGCGACGTGCCGGCGGCATGGACCACGTCGGCCAGGGACTGGCCCTCCGACGGCCCAGCCACCGGAGTGCGGCCAAATCCGCCCGAAAGCCTCGCATGGGGCGTCGGAGTCGGCTGGACGGGAGCGGCGGCGCCGGATCCCGCGATTGCGAGCGCCGCGGCGAGAAACCACGGGGCCTGCCGGAGGCGCCGGATCTTCATGGGGCCGTCGTCCCCTGCCGGCCGTAGGCGTCTTCGAGGCGCACCACGTCGTCGAGCTCGGGCGAGGAAACCTCGACGATGTCGCAGTCAGCCTCCGCGGCAAGGCGGTGACGCACGCCCGCACGTATGCGGAACGCCTCCCCTGTCTGAAGCCGGATCACCTGCATCTCGCCTTCGATCTCCACGGAGAGAGCGACCTCGCCGTTCAAGACGTAGAGGGTCTCGTCCTTGCGCTCATGGTACTGCAGCGAGAGCCGATGGCCCCCATCGAGGTGGAGGATCTTGCCGGCATATCTCTCGTTTTCCGCGAACACGAGCTCGTGGCCCCACGGTTTTGCAACTCGCCTCATGGTGTCCTCACCTTCTCGCTTCCTCGGGAAGCTCGGTCCGGACGCGCGCTGCCGAGTCGCGCCGCGGCTCCGGGTCGGACGCGCCGCGGAAAATCTTCTCAATTTCGCCCGGCTCAGAGCAGGCGAGCGCGCGCTCCATGAGCGAGGCCGCCCGCGCGGAGTCGATGCGCGCCAGCGTTTCCTTGACTTCCGGGATAGCGACCGGCGTGACGGAAAGCTCCCGGATCTTGAGCGCCACCAGCGCGCGGATCCCCGAGGTCTCGGAGGCCATTTCTCCGCAGACGGCCACGGGCCGGCCTCTGGCCGCGGCGGCTTCGACGACGAATTTCATCATGCGCAGGATCGCCGGATGGAGCGGGCTGTAGAGCGAGGACACTTCGGGGTTCGCGCGGTCGACCGCGAGGCCGTACTGAGCGAGGTCATTGGTCCCGATGGAAAAGAAGTCTGACTCTTCGGCCAGGCGATCGGCGAGAAGCGCCGCGGAAGGGACTTCGATCATGACCCCGAGCTCGGGGATCTTCGTGACGTGCAGTCTCCCGGCGACCTCGATCAGGCGCCGCCGCGCTTCCCGCAGCTCGGAAAGAGAGGTCACCATCGGCAACAGGATCTTCAGGTCCCCGCGGCCAGACGCCAGACACAACGCGGACAGCTGCTCGTCGAAGAGCGCCGGGTGGGCGAGGCAGTAGCGCAGTCCGCGGAGCCCGAGGGCGGGGTTCTCGCCGGCCGCCGGAGCGATCCCCTTCTCGCCGCCAAGATCGTAGGTCCGGATCACGACCGGGTGCGGGGCCGCCGCCGCCAGGAGCTCTTCGTAAGCCGCTCGCTGCTCTTCGACCCCGGGCGTTCGGGGCGCGGTCTTCAAGTAGAGAAACTCGGAGCGGAAGAGCCCGACGCCTTCGGCGTGCCAACGCTCGAGCGCGGCGACCTCCTCCGGAAGCTCGAGGTTCGCGCGAACCACGATCCGCACGCCATCGCGGGTCGAGGCCGCGCCCGCGGTGCGGTTGCGCAGGCGCCGCGCCCGGTCTCGGGATTCGCCGACCTGCAGGAGCGCCTGCCGCAGCCTCCCCTGCGAAGGGGTGGGCTCGACCGTGCCCCGGTCTCCGTCGACGACGATCGGCCGCTCGGACGAAATGGTGTCGCAGATCCCGACCAGCCCGACGACCGCCGGCAGGC
>JBBQDF010000177.1:0-6321 GCA_038319475.1 Thermoanaerobaculia bacterium | reverse complement strand
GGAGGAGGAGGGATGGGCCGCGGAAATACCGCGGGCGTCTCCGCGCCGAGCTCTCGCTCGACGCTCCGGCTCGTACCCCCGGCCAAGGGCTTCGAGTGGCGGAGGAGGAGGGATTCGAACCCCCGGTACCCTTTCGGGCACAGTGGTTTTCAAGACCACCGCCTTAAACCGCTCGGCCACTCCTCCGGCGCGCGATTTCATCACCTTTTCGCCCGTCCTTTTCAAAGCGGCGGGCCTGTCCTGGCAGTCAGCACGGCGAGGGCAGGGAACACGCAGAGCTCGGCGGGACGGAGCCTCACGGACTACCCTCTCACCCTCTCCCCATCCCCGTGTCCTCCCCGCCCTGAAGCTCGCGCAGCTGGCGCTCGAGCTCCTTTACGTCCGTGACGTCCCGATGGATGAAGATCGCTGCCGTCAGTCGTCCGTACTCGTCGGAGTGCGGGACCACGACCGTCTCGGAGGTTCCGCGAGCGCCGTCCTTGCGCCGGAAGCGGACCGCTCCCCGCCAGCGGCCGGTCTGACGCATTCCGTCCAGCATCTTCGCCGTCTTTTCTTTCTCTTCCGCGGGAGACAGCAGCATCTCGGGGTTCTTGCCTGTGAGCGACTCCCGGTCGTACCCGAACATCTTTTCCGCTCCCGGATTGCAGTCGAGAATCCGTCCCGACAGATCGGTCACGATCACCGCGTCGAACATGTGCTCGAAGGTCCGGGCCTGGCGCCTCAGAATCTCTTCCATGCGAAGGCGGTCGCTGACGTCGCGGAAGCTCCACACGCGGCCGATGATCGCGCCGCCGACTCTCTGCGGCTGCGAGTAGCGTTCGAAGACCCGGCCGTCGTGGAACTCCAGCCAGTCGAAGCTCTGCGAGTCGGGATGTCCGTAGAGGTCGCGGACCTTTTTCAAAAACGTCTCCGGCGCCTTCAGCTGGTCGAGCACGAAGGCGAGCGCACGCGAGTCGTCTCCGGACGCGGCGATGCTCTCCGGGATCCGCCACATCTCGATGAATTTGAGGTTGTACCTGACGATCCGGCCTTCGGTGTCGACAACGAGAAGGCCATCCGCGGTGGACTCGAGTGTCGCCTCGAGGAGGGAGAGAGAGCGGCTGCGCTCCTGGTCGGAATGGATCCGATCGGTGATGTCGCGGAAGCTCCAGACCCGCACGCGTTCGTCGCCGGGAGTGGCAGGAGCGGGCGAGTAGCGCTCGATGACCCGGCCGTCCTTGAATTTTAGAAGGTCGTACGTCTCGGTGTCCAGATGCGCGTAATGGTCCATCGTGCGCGTGACCATCAGCGCCGGATCGACCAGCTGATCGAGTACGAAAGCCAGGGCCCTGTCGCTCTCGCCGGCCTCGAGGAGATGTTCCGGAATTCCCCACATCTCGACGAAGCGGCTGTTGTACGTCACGATCTTCCCCGCGTCGTCGACGACGAGGATGCCGTCCTCCGTGGAATCCAGAGTCAGACGAAGCAGGGCGACCGAACGCTTCAATTCTTTTTCCGCGCGGACACGATCCGAAACGTCCAGAGCGACCCCGACGACTCCCGCTATCCCGCCGTCTTCCTGGCGCAGCGGCCGGACCTCCGCCGAGTACACCTGATTCGACCACGCGATCTCGTACGACACGGACTCTCCCGCCAGCGCCCGGCGATGCGCGGCGATCGGACTGAAGTTCTCGTCTACCGTTTGAAAGTAGTCGAACAGGCTCATTCCGGCGAGCTGGTCGGGCACGGATCCGAGCAGAGCGAGCCCTCCCCCCATCGAGGACACAAACCGGAGATCCCGGTCGGTGGTCCAGATCACGACCGGCATCTGATCGGCCAGGAGCTTCAGCATCTCCTGCCCGTCGCGGCGGGACGCGCCCGGTGGCGCCACCGATTTTTCGTCCATGGACTGTACGCGAATCTTAACCCGCCGGTTTACGCCCGCAGATACAGCGTGCGCGGCTCCGTCATGTCCTCGATCGCGAACCGGACGCCTTCGCGGCCGAACCCCGACGCCTTGATCCCGCCGTAAGGAAAATTGTCGATGCGCAGTGTCGGCGCCTCGTTCACGATGACTCCTCCCACTTCGAGCGACTCGTAGGCGGAAAGCGCGGCGCCGATGTCGCGGGTAAAGATCCCCGCCTGAAGCCCGTATGCGGACTCGTTCGCCGCGACGATGGCTTCGGAAAGCTCGCCGAACGAATCGACGGTCGCGACCGGCCCGAATATCTCGCGCTCCCGGACGAGGCTCCCGGCGGGGGCGCCCGAAAGCACCCCCGGTGAAAGTGTCGCCCCGTTTCTCTCGGGCGCGAGCAGCACGCGGGCGCCCTTCTCCCGGGCTTCCATCACCCAGCTTTCGACACGCCTGGCGCTTTCCTCGTCGATCATCGGTCCGAGCACCGCGGCCGGATCGGAGGGATCCATCGGCACGATCGCGCGCGCCGCGGACACGAAGGCGTCGACGAATTCCCGCTCGATCTGCCGGGCGACGAAGATCCGCTGCGCCTTGATGCAGACCTGGCCGGCGTACGAAAACGAGGCGGCGGAGAGCTTCGAGACGGCGTCGGCGATGTCCGCGTCGGCGCAGACGATCGCCGCGGCGTTCCCGCCGAGCTCCAGCGTCACCTTCTGGCGGGACGCCTCCTGCTTGATCTTCCAGCCGACGGCATCGGAGCCCGTGAAGCTCACGTAGCGGATCCGCGGGTCGGTCCAGAGGGCCCGCGCCACGTCCGGATCCGCGTGGATGAGAGAGAACCCTTCCCGGGGCCAGTCGGAGGCTTCGATCGCGCGGGCGAGCAGGTCCGCGGTCACGGGTGTCCGAGGCGAAGGCTTCAGCAGGATCGGATTTCCCGCCGCGATGGCAGGGGCCACCTTGTGCAAAGCGAGGTTCAGCGGAAAATTGAACGGCGTGATCGCCGTGACCGGCCCCACGGGAAACCGCCGGACGATGCAGAGTGCTCCCTCCCCTCGCGGCTCGATGTCGACGGGAAGCACCTCCCCGCGAATTCGCGTGGCTTCTTCGGATGCGAGGCGCAGCGTAATCGAGGCGCGATCCACCTCCGCCTCCGCGTATCTCCGGGGCTTCCCGGCTTCCGCGATGATGGTTTCGATGTAGTCACCGCGGCGCGAAACCAGGTCCTGTTCGATGCTCCGGAGAATCGAGGCGCGACGGTGGGAAGGAATTTTCCGGGTCTGCGCGAACGAGCGGTCGGCGGCCGCGATCGCCGCCTCCACTTCGCGGGCCCCGGCGCGAGCGACCCTCGCGACCAGAACGCCGGAGTGCGGAGAGCGGACTTCGATCCACTCCTCAGTCGAGACTTCTTCTCCCGCGATCCGCAGAGGAAGGTCGGCGCCGCCCATCATTCGCGGGTCCCCGTTCAGCGAGCCGGCACGGTCTTCGTGGGAACGGGCCTGGGGGGGGCACCGGCCAGCCGTTCGCGGATCGATTTTGCGAGAGGCACCAGACTCCTGTCCGCCTGAACAGCTCGCTCGTACGCGTCGAAGAGCGCGCGAGGTCCCGCCTGGAGGGCCTGCCGCAGTCCGGCGAGCCCCGCGTGCTGGACGACGCTGTCCACCACATACGCGCCGTCCTGTCCCGCGATCCGGCGGCCGAAATCTCCGCGCCGGATCTCACCGGTCAATTCCATCCGCCGCTCGAGATTTCCCTCGGCCTCGGCGAGCCGGTCCGCGCGGCGATTCAGGTCCTCGAGGGCTCGCTTCATCGGCTCCTTCAACCAGGTCGAAAGCGGAAAGAAGTTCTCATCGACGGTGTAGACGGCGACCGGGCCGGATTCCGCAACCGCGCGCAGGAGCACGTCGAGCTGCCCGAGCTGGGGGTCGGGATGCTGCCATGCGGGGCTCTGCGACCGGTAGGCGGCCCACGCCTGCCGGAACGCCTCGCCCGCAATCACCCGCGCGATGCGCGACAGGCGGCTGTCCAGCGGTTCACCCTCCGAGTCTCCGAGGGCGCGGGCGAGATCGAGCACCATCGCCTCCCGTCCGTTCTCCTGGCGCAGGACGACGTGGTCCCCGAGAGCTGCCACCCCGAAGGTGAGAAAGACGTCCAGCCGCGCCGCAACCGGTCGGTCGCCTGGGAGAAGCGCGGCCGCGCGCGTTGCCGCCATGCGCGCCAGTTCCGTCTCGCGGCTTGCGACGGCGTCGAGCAGGGCCTGCCAGCGTTCGCGAGACTCCCGGATGGAGCGAAAATCGAAGACCGCCGTCCGGCTCTTGTCGTCGAACGCCGCCGCGAAATCCCGCTCGAAGACGTCGACTCCCCGTTTGGAATCCTGAATGGTGAAGCGGATCGCCGGCAGGTCCTCGAGCAGCTTCGCGTCTGTAGACTCGAATTTCGGCCTCGACAACGACGTGAGGATCTCGCGCGCCGCCTGAGAGTGGATCGTGATGTTCACCTGATGGGCCGCGGCGGCGGGGGCGTCGTAGGGGGCACGCGGCGCGGAAGGCGACGCCTTCGACGCCGGAGCCGGGGAAGTCGAGGACGCGCAACTCCACATGGCTCCAGCGAGAGCGATCGTGCCGGCCAGGCAGGCGGCAGCCAGAAGCGCGGAGCGTTTCACCCGAGGATGGCCTCGGCAGCTCTGTCCACGTCGGCGAAGCTTTCAAAGAGGACGTCCGGTTTCTGCGCCGCGAGCCTCTCCGCGGGTGTCGGGCCGGTCGCGACGGCGACGGTCCGGACTCCGAGGCTCTTTCCGCAGCCGACGTCGTGGACCGAATCCCCGATCACGACGATCGACTTGCCGGAAAAATCAATTCCGGTGCGCTCCCTGGCGCGCGCAACGGCGATCGCGGGCAGCTCGTACCGGTCGGCCGAGTCGCTCCCGAAAGCGCCGAACGGAAAGTAGGAATTGAATCCCGGGGGCTCGAGCTTCAGGCGCGCTCCCGGCTCGAGGTTTCCGGTCAAAAGAGCCAGCGTGACTCCCGGCTCCGCCGCAAGCCGCTCGAGAAGCTCTCTCACTCCGGGCTTTGTGACGACTGCCTCGGGAGTCAACCGAAGGGAAAGCTCCTCGAGATACACGTCGAGCGCGCGGGCGAGCTGCGCTTCGCAGCGAGCATCGCCGACCGCGTCCACGATGAGCTCCCGGATGATCTGCGGGTCGGTCTTGCCCGAAAAATCGTGCGAGTCCGCCGAGCCGCTCCACCCGTAGACCTCCCGCAGCGCCGTCAGGACGGATTCCCTCGCCGCCCGGCCGGCGGAAAGCAGAGTCCCGTCGATGTCGAACAGAACGAGGCGGTGGCCGTTGGAAGAGAAAGAAGGCTGCGTACTCTTCACAGGGGTTCCCGCCGCATCGAGCGGATCATAACGGGAGGCGTCGTGAGGGGTATGGGTCGGGGGGTCCGGACGGGGCCTGAAGGTTGACGCGTTTAACGCTGCCAGGCCTCGCCTGACCCTGATCTCTAATCGTGAACGGCGTTTCTCAGCGCGTTTGCGACTCCGGCCGGAAAAGGGCGTCGTCTCGCGTCGAGGTGACCGACAGGTTTTCGAAGCGGATCGCGGCGGGCTTACCTGCCATCGGCTTTTCGCTCGCGAGCAGGATTCCGCCGTAATTTTTCCAGTCTTTCCACAGGGCCAAGGTGGGCGTCTCTTCCGCTCCGTTTAAGAGGTATTGCCAGGCCACCATGTGCCCGCCGTCGCGCGTGATCCAGAGCCAGTAGATGTCTCTGGGCGTCAGGCCGACATTGTCGAAGGACATCTTCAGCACGTCGCAGGCGCCTGCCCCCGTCTCCGCCGGGCACGGCTTTTCGCCGTCGTACGCAAGGCGCACGCCGGGGTCGAAGATCTTCCAGGGAGCCAGGAGCCAGAACGTGTCGTTGATGAACCGGCCGTACGCGTTCTTCAACTGGGCCTCGCGCGCCTCGCCCTCGACGGCCTTGCCGTTCACGAAGGCCTGCCCCTCTCTGGTGTTCACGTTGAAAAAGACGGTAAAAGGAGCACCCGTTTTGTCAGTGCCGGACAGGCGGTAGTCCCCGGTGTAGCGGTCCCACGCGTGCGAGAACCGGGCGACGCTCTTGCCCTCCCGTTCGACGGCGAAGTCAAATCGAAACTGCCGGGCCTTAGCCCACGCCGTTTCTCCCCCGAGTGCCGAGATGAACTCATGCCCGACCGCATCCGCCTTCGCATCCCGATTCTGAGCCACAACGGGCACACTCAAAACAACGCCGGCAACCACCGACAGGAACATTTTCTTCATGCCCGCGATGATATCTCCGCGAAGAGGCCTCCCCCGGGCCGCCCACCTCCCCCCCAGGTAAGAAGTCGCGTCATCATCGCAGTGGCGAATACGCTCGCACCGAGAGGAGTCTCCTGACCGAAGGGAAGGAGGAGCC
>JBBQDF010000176.1:0-6325 GCA_038319475.1 Thermoanaerobaculia bacterium | reverse complement strand
CCCGTTGGTGGAGCCGACCACGTGGGTCCATCCTTTCGGATCTCCGCGGTCGTTCGGGAAGAGAGCTTCTATGGCGATCTTCTTGTAGCTGTCGGAAAGGAGCCGGTACGGAACCCGGACGAAGACGTCGCGGCGGAAGAGCTTCATGTCCGAGTTCTGAGCCAGAATCTCCTTTTTCGTCCGCGCGTCGTCGGTGAAGCGCTTGATGAAGGCGTCGAGATTTTCGAGCGGCAGCGGACGCGCTGAGAAAAACACTTCGTCACCCGCCTCGATCGAAACTTTGATCTCGTCGGAGATGCGCACAGTGCGAGGAGTGCCCTCCTGGGCGACCGCGAGGGACAGCGCGGCCAGCGACGCACCCGAGAAGAAGCCGAGCCGCCTAAGCCATCCCAGTGGGCAGCTCCTGCGGAAACGCGAGCTCGCGCTCGAGGGCGCCGGCAGCGGCGAAGAGCGTCTCCTCGGCAAATCGAGGAGCGGCGATCTGGATCCCCAGCGGAAGGCCTTCGCGGGAGAGGCCCGAGGGAACCGCGATGGCCGGAAGGCCGGCGAGAGACGCCGGGACGGTGAAGATGTCCGACAGGTACATGCTCAGGGGGTCGGCGGTTTTCTCGCCGAGCCGGAAGGCCGGCGTCGGGATCGACGGGCACACCACCACGTCCACCTGCGAGAACGCGCGGTCGAAGTCTTCCGAGAGAAGCTGCCGGGCCGACATCGCGCGCCCGTAGTACGCCTCGTGGTACCCGGCCGAGAGCGCGAACGTGCCGAGCAGGATGCGGCGCTTCACTTCCGCGCCGAAACCGGCCGTGCGCGTCTCGATATAGAGGGACAGCAGCTCATCAGCGGCGGCGCGGGGTCCGTACCGCACTCCGTCGAATCGCGCCAGGTTCGATGACGCCTCTGCGCTCGCGATCACGTAGTAGATGGCCACGGCGATGCCGGCGCGAGGCACGGACACGGTCGTCACGGTCGCGCCGACCGCCCGGAACGCGGCGCGGGCCTCGGCCAGGTTCGCTGAGACCTCGGGGTCGAGCCCTTCCGCGTCCGCCTCGCCGAGAAATCCGACCGTCTTCCCGGCGAACCCGGCGAGGGCGGCTTTCTCCGGCTCGCCGACGGGCTCCCGCGAGCTCGTCGAATCGCGGGGATCTTCGCCGGCCATCACCTGATAGACGCGCGCGGCGTCCTGGACGTTCCGAGTCAGAGGGCCGATCTGGTCGAGCGAGGAGGCGAACGCGACCAGCCCGAACCGCGAGACCCGGCCATAGGTCGGCTTGAATCCCACGACCCCGCAACAGGCGGCTGGTTGCCGGATCGAACCCCCGGTGTCCGAACCGATTGCGGCGGGAACGAACCGGGCCGACACCGCGGCCGCGCTCCCACCCGATGACCCGCCGGGGATTCGCGAGACGTCCCAGGGATTCGCGGTCGTCTGAACAGAGCTGTTCTCAGTCGAGGATCCCATCGCGAACTCATCCATGTTGGTGCGACCGATGAAGACCCCGCCCGCCCGGCGAAGCCTCGCCACCGCGGTCGAGTCTTCCGAGGGGCGGAAACCCTGGAGAATCCGCGAGGCGCACGTGGTCTGTCGTCCGGCAACCCACAAATTGTCCTTGACCGCGATCGGAACGCCCGCGAGGGGGAGGTCTTCTCCCGCGGCCACGCGAACGTCTACGGCCCTGGCTTCCTCGCGCGCCAGATCCGACGTCACCTCCAGAAAGGCCCGCACCCGGTCGTCGCCGGATCGGACGCGGGAGAGCGCGTCTTCCAAAACGTCGACGGCGCGGCGGACCCCGCCGGCCACTTCGCCTGCCGTGTCGCGGACGCCGCGCGCCGCCTCGCCGGCGGGGCGTTCCGTCACGGGATCAGGCTGCCGACGACGCGGGGAACGCTGCCGTATCCGTGAACGGTCGAGCGGCAGTTCGCCTCGAGCGCCTCCGCTCCGTGGCCCGAACGGGGAGCGTCGGCACGCAGGGGGGTTGCCGGCAGCGGCGCTGGCGCAAGCGGCTGTTCGGGGATCCCTTCGAGCTGGCCGATGTAAGAGAGAATGCGGCCGAGCTGGCCCGTCCACGCGGGCAGATCGGCTTCCGGGACCCGGACGCGGGCCAGCGAGGCGACCTTCCGGACCATTTCGGGAGGGACGGGCGAGTTCTCTGAGGACATTTTCAGAATTGTAAGGCCACTCCGCTGATTTCAAACCCGCCCCGACGGCGCCCACGCGCCAGCGGCACAATCGCTTTCGCGCGTACCGCCGTTGACCGCCTCTGGCGTCAGCCGGTCCTCCGCGCGCTCCGGTCGGCTCTGGACGAGCGCGGCGCCGAGGGCTGGCTCGTCGGCGGCGCACCGCGGGATCTTCTGCGGGGCCACGCGTGTCCGGACCTCGACGCCGTCGTCGACGCCGACCCCTTCGAGGTGGCGGCCGGATTGTCGCGCGGCGGATACGGGACCGCCGTGGCCCTGTCGGAAGCGTTTCCTCGCGTCATGCGTCTGGCGGGCAAACCGGAGCTCGATCTCGCGGAGCTGACGGGCGGCGGGATCCGACAGGACCTGGAGCGGCGCGACTTCACGGTGAATTCGATCGCGATCTCGTTGTCCCGGAAAGAGTGGATCGATCCGTTCGGCGGCGTCGAAGATCTCGCCCGGCGGCGACTTCGGATGATCTCCGAAGAAAACCTCCGCGACGACCCGCTTCGGACGCTCCGCGCCGCGCGCTTCATCGCCGCGCTCGAGCTCGTTCCGGATCCCGCCACATCTGCCGCCTGCCGGCGCACCGCTCCTCTACTTTCCTCGGCGGCGCCCGAGCGCGTCAGGGTCGAGCTCGAAAAGCTCCTGTCCTGCCAACGGGTGGTTCCGGCGCTCTCGTGGGCCGCGGAGGCGGACCTGCTCTCGAGCGCGTTCGGGCGGCCTCTTTCGGTCAGAAAGGCCGGAGCGCTCGTGCGGCGGGCGGGGCTCGACGGGCCCGCGGTTTGGCGATGCGAGCCGGAACGGCGCCTCGAGATCCGCCTCGTCCTGCTTTCAGCCGCGCTCGGCCTGACTCCTGGAGAATCCGCCGAGTGGCTCGCCGGCAGGCGTTTCTCCCGCGCGACCGCCTCGCGCATCTCCCGCTTCTTCGGGCTCGCCCGAGAGGCGGGAATGCTCGCCACGGCCGACGCTCGCTGGGGGTGGGTCCGCGACGCCGGAACAGACGGGGCGCAGGCTCTTCGAATCGCGCGGCTGCTCTCACGAGGAAGACCCCCCGCCGCTCTGGCCGGGGCGGCGCGCAGCCTCCGCACGGCCCACGAGCCTCCGCGGATCACCGGGACCGACCTCCTCGAATGGCTGCGGATTCCCCCGGGCCCCCGAGTCGGGGAGATTCTGCGGCAAGTCGAAATCGAAGGCGTCCGGGGACGCGTCCGGACCAGAGCGCAGGCGAAAAAGTGGCTGCTCCGCGCGCATCCGCGCGTCGAGAGAGCGGAGAAATGACGGGAAATCCCCTGCTCCGGGCTATAATCGCGTACCTTTGACCCTCGTCGAGCTCCTCAAGTTCATGGCCAAGAAGGAGGCTTCCGACCTCCACTTGAAGCCCATGCGTCCGCCCCTCCTGCGGATCAAGGGAAAACTCATCCCTTTGAACACCGAGGCCCTGCAGCCGAAGGACCTGGAGATCATGCTCCGGGAGATCCTGACCCCGGCGCAGCAGGCCAAGCTCGACCAGGCCCAGTCCGTGGACCTCGGGTACGGCGTCCCGGGCGTGGCCCGTTTCCGCGCCAACATCTTCATCCAGCGGGGCTCTTTTGCCGCCGTTTTCCGTCGTATCTCTTTCAAAATACCGGAGATCTCGGAGCTCGGACTGCCGGAAGTTCTCGAGACCTTCATCCACATTCCGACAGGTCTCGTCCTCATCACCGGCCCGACCGGTTCCGGCAAGTCGACCACCCTCGCGTCCGTGATCCGTTCGACGATCGAGAAGCGCGCCGTCCACATCGTGACGATCGAGGACCCGATCGAGTACCTCTTCGCCGACGGCAAGGCGGCCGTGTCCCAGCGGGAGATCGGAACCGACACCCCGAACTTCAACGAGGCGCTGAAGAACATGATGCGTCAGGACCCCGACGTGATCATGGTCGGCGAGATGCGCGACTGGAGCACCATCCAGACCGTCATCACCGCGGCCGAGACGGGGCATCTCGTCTTCTCGACGCTGCACACGAACAACGCGGCGCAGTCGATCGACCGCATCATCGACACCTGCCCCCCCGGGCAGCAGAACCAGCTGCGGGCGCAGCTCGCCCTCGTGCTGCGCGCCATCGTCTCCATGCGGTTGATCGAAAAATCCGACGGGTCCGGCATGGTTCCGGTCTGCGAGATCATGATCAACTCGCCCAAGATCGCCAAGCAGATCGAGGGCGGCGAGACGAAGGAGATCTTGGACGAGATCGAATCCTCCGTCGGTTACTACCGCATGCAGACGATGAATCAATCTCTGATTGCTCTGCTCGTCAACGGGAAGATCACGTACCGCCGCGCGATGGAGCTTTCGACGGACCCCGAAGACCTCTCCCTCAAGCTTCGCAAGCTCTTCCCTCAGATCGAGGAAGAACATCGAGGAGGATCCATGGCCTCGGACAACGATTTCTCCGCCATCACCCAGCTCATGGACGTCAAGCGCCTCTACGAGGAGCAGGAAGAGAAATGGCGCCTGCGCCTGACGGAGAAGGAGGAAGAGATCGCCCGGTACGGGGCCGAGATCCAGAACCAGCGCCGCAACGGCGAGGGCCGCAGCCAGGCCGTCTCCGATCTCGAAGACGAGGTTCAGCGCCTGAAAAACGAAAACGACCGGATCGGCCGCGAGTACCAGGGCAAGATCGGCCAGTTAAACGAGCGCATCATGGAGCTCAACCAGCGCGTCATCACGACAGAGCAGACGGGCAAGGTCGCCCAGCAGGGCTTCTTCAAAAAATAGAGCGCGCCAGAGCGCGCGCCCCCATATCCGGGCCGCGCGCGTCCCACGCGCGTCCCGGATATGCTCAGAGTCAGCGATGTGGCGGAGAAACGGTAAGGCCGCTGAACCACGACCTGAGCCCCGCCTCACCGCCCCTCGCGCCGCCACGTTAACCCTCCTGACCCTCGCCGCCCTCCTCGCCCTCACCGCCTCCGCCTGGCTCCCCGTCACCCCTTCGCCAACGACCTCCGACCTGCGAGGCGTCTCCGCGCCCTCGGAAGGCGTCGCATGGATCACCGGAACGCGCGGCGCCTGCCTGGTCACGCGCGACGGCGGCAAGAGCTGGCGTACCCTCGCGGTCCCGGGAGCCGAAGCTCTCGACTTCCGCGACGTCGAGGCTTTCGGCCCAGCCGAAGCCGTCGTGATGAGCGCGGGGGAAGGCGCCGCGTCCCGGATCTATGCGACCGCGGACGGCGGTTCGCAGTGGTCGCTTGCGCTCTCAAATCCCGACCCGAAGGGCTTCTTCGACGCGATCGCGTTCCGAAACCGCCGGCAGGGGCTCGCTCTCGGCGATCCTGTCGACGGGCGTTTCGCGATTTTCGCGACAGAGGACGGAGGCCGCCGCTGGTCTCGCGTCGATCCCGCGGGGATCCCTCCGGCACTGGCGGCCGAGGGCGCGTTTGCCGCGAGCGGCACGTGCCTCGCGTTCGATCGAAGCGGCCGGGCGTGGTTCGGCACGGGTGGCGCGGGGCACGCTCGTGTCTTTCGATCGGAAGACCGGGGCCGGACCTGGGCGGTAGCCGACACGCCGATCGGGGCAGCGACGCCCTCCTCCGGAATCTTTTCGATCGCATTTGCCGACGCCCTTCACGGTGTCGCGGTCGGCGGCGACTACCGCAGTCCGGCGGGCCCGGGAGGGATCGCGCGCACCGAGGACGGGGGCGTCACCTGGACGGAGGTCGTCCCTCCCGTCGCGTTCGACAGGTTCCTCTCGGCCGTCGCGGTCGTTCCCGGAACGTCTCCTCCAATCTTCGTCGCCGCCGGGACGGAAATCTCCGGCTGGTCGTCGGACGGTGGCGCGACGTGGACCGCAGGCGAGGGCGGATGGAACGCGATCGCGTTCGGCGGCGCGGCGGACGGATGGGCGGTGGGACCGGCGGGACGGGTCGTCCGATTCAACCCGCGGGACGCGAGCTGGCCCCGGGAGAGGCGGACACCCCCGGCGCGCCTGCGGAAGGAACGTTGAAGCCCCCCGCGGAGCTGCTGCGGGAGTCGGTTGCGGCGAGCCTGCCGCTTCTCGAGAGTCCCGCTCTGGAGGTCGTACAACCTGCAGTTCGCGCGCGTCATCGAGGCGATTCCGGAAAGCGAGGTGAAGCGGCTCCGTTCCGCCATAACTTCCATAAGCTCGGG
>JBBQDF010000175.1:0-6331 GCA_038319475.1 Thermoanaerobaculia bacterium | reverse complement strand
GTCGGATCGACGGCGATCGCGTTGGTCGGAATGTCGGGCAGGTCTCCCGAGAGGTCCGTCCACGTGGCCGCTCCGCCGAGTCCGTTGACGGTCCGGTAGACGTGTCCGGGCTTAGTCGGCGTGTTGACGTTGAATCCCGAGAAGGTGGCGTAGGCCGTATTGCCGGTGGGATCGCTCGACGCCGCTTCGATCCAGGTGACGAACCTGTTGGGAAGCGGGCTCCCGGCGGTGTCCAGAACCGTCCAGGTGGCAACACCCGATCCGTCGATGTTGGAAGAAGACTCGATCCGCCCGTCAGAGGCGCCCGTGTACACGACTTCCTTTCCGGCAATCAGGTTCGGATAGACGCCGATCGCCGAGAGGACCGCGGCCCCGCCCTTGGTGAGCACCGGGCTCACCGCGGTCCAGGACGGCGGGATCGTGCAGACGACCGCCGGAAATCCGCAGCCGACTGTATTGACCGTCTCGCAGCAGGGCTTCTGCGGGTCCGGCGCGCGATAGAGCTTGTTCGATCCGAAGTACACGGGATTCTTGGGAAGGATTGCCGAATGCAGAGCCAGCGGCGCATAGAACGAGACCGGGTCGGTCGGGTTCATGCCGTTGTTGTATGCGCCCCCGGCGCCGTAGTAAGCGCCCACGAAATCCCAGCCGCCCGGACCATTGTTTCCGCCGGTGGTGCTCTTGGCGGGACCCATGAAAGAGAACTGAGCGTTGAAATACGTGTGGAACATCCGGGAGGGCGTCGCCTGGTCAATCGACGCCTGGCCGCCGTCACCGAAGTCCGTGTGGAACCACGCGGGCGCCGGGGTGAACGCGGGATTCAAGATGTTCGTCCCGTTGTCCTGCGTGCCGCCGATTACCACATTGGGGTTGGAAGGATGCGTCGCGACGCCCTGGAACTGCGTGATGGCGATGTTGGTATTGAGAGCCGTCCAGGCGTTCCCTTTGTTCTCTGAACGCCAGATCCCGCCGTCGTTGCCGTCATAGACGCGCGCGGGCGTCGTGCTCGGATCGAGATAGATCTCGTGGTCGTCAGGGTGGAGACCCCCGGAGGTCCCGTCTCCCTGGGAGATGCCCCGCCACGTCAGGCCGCCGTCGTCCGAACGCCAGACCGAGTGTCGGCAGCGGCCCGTTCCGAAGGGGCAGGGAGAGAGATCCTGGTTGAAGCTGTTGGGGTTTCCTCCGACATAGACGGTCGCGGCGGCGGCATCCGTGGGATCGATGGAGATCGTCATGTCGTAGAAGCTCTGGCCGTCGCTGAAGAGCGGATACGCCGAAATGGAGAAGGTCACCGACGCATTCGTCACGTTGAACGCGGCGTCCGCCGTACGCACGGTCAGATGATCCGGGTCCGCCACGGAAGCGACCGTTCTGGAAAACTGGTTGTTGACGATGACCCGGTGACCGATCATCGTCTCTGAAAACGGCGTGCCGGAAACCCGGGTGACGACCCGGCTGCCGGAGGTGATGGACGCCAGGCCATTCTGCCCGTTGTCGACATGGGCCCAGGTCGCTCCGCCATCCACCGACTTGTAGAGGCCCCAGAGCGGCGATCCGCCCTGAGCGGCTTCCATCGAGGAAAAGAGTGTGTTGTGCGCGGCTGCGCCGCCCGTCGCGAGCGTGATCCGGCGGTAACCCGGGTTGGCGAGTGCGGCGTCCGGGTACCCACCCGCGACTTTCGTGAAGGTCGCGGGCGAAGCCTTGGCGTTGGTCGATTTCCAGACCCCGCCCCTGGCGGCGGTCGGCACGGAGCGCACGGCGACGTAGAGGATGTTCGAGTCCGTCGGGTCGAGCACCATGTCGTGGATGCGCGCATTCGGCGCCGCGGCGCCGGTCGGCACGTCCTGCAGCGTCCAGGTGGCGCCGCTGTCGGTCGAGCGCCACACCGCCCCGTTCCAGGGGGCAGGAGCGACGCCGCAAGCGCTCGTCCCGCTGGTCAGGAATCCCAGAACCGTCGAAGCCCACAGCGTCGTCCCCGTGACGGAGCCCGCGGTCGCCGGGTCGATCAGAATCTTCGAGACGGCCATGTTGTCGAACGGCCCGCCCGGCAGCCCGCCGAGGACGGTCCAGTTCACGCCGCCGTCCTGCGAGCGGAGAATACCTTTTCCGTAGTACGAGTCGCAGGCTCCGTTGCCTTCACCGGTGCCGGCATAGACGATGTTCGGGTTGACCGGGTCGATCGCGATGTCGCCAATCGCCAGGGACGGCTGATGGTCCGTCATGGGATTCCACGAAGGATTCGAGGAAAGCGCGTTCGTCGTCTTCCAGACGCCGCCCTGCGCGCCAGCCGTGTAGACGATGTTCGGGTTGCTCGGGTGAACGGCGATCGCGGAGACGCGGCCGACGACCGGCGAAAGGGCGGGGCCCGCCGAAGTGTCCGTCTGACCCTCCGGCAGCCTGGAAGGACCGATCGAAACCCACGTGGCCTGCGCGGGGGGCGTTCCGGGAGGGGTCGGATCCCCGGGCGCGCCGCGCAACCCGCCGTTGACGGCGATCGCGGACTGAAGCGCGTTGTATCGGGCATCGGAGGGGATCGTGCCGGTCGGGTACGAGCGCTGGGCGTAGAACCACCGCGCGAAAGCGTCCGGATCCGCTTCGTTTTCCGTGCCGCCGCGCGAGGTCGAGCTCATTTCACTGCGGAATTTCTCCCGGAGCGACTCGTGACCGAGGCCCTCGGCGGCTTCCGCTTCCCGCAGTTGCGTTGCCTTCGGAGCGCCGTGGCGCGCGACGCGGGTCTTTGCCCGGGCCTTCGCCTTCGCGGAGGCCACGCGAAGCGGCGCGACTGTCGCCGGGCTTGCCGGAGAGGCCGCGGGCCGCGCGACGGCGTGCGGCGCGGCAGCGTCGGTGTGCCTGGCGTATGGATGCTTCGTACCCTTGACGGCGACTGTGCCCGCGGCTACGACGGCGCAGCCCGTCCAGAGCGCTGCCAGCCAGAAATTCTTATTTCTCACCGCTCCCCCTTTTTTGTGATGATTCTCCCGGCGAAGACTCGAACCCAGGAACAAATCGGCCGACACGAACCGCTGGCGAGAGCGGAATAGACTAGGCCGTGAAGCTTCTTGAAGCGAACGTGAGACGCAGCCTATCTTTTGTGCAAATTTGGTGTCAAGCGCGCCGGCGTTTTTCGATACTGCTTCAGAAAGTTTCGGACGTCGGCCTGACCGGGATCGAGCTCCAGGGACTGCTCCCAAAGGGCCACCGCCCGGGCGGAGTCGTGCCGCACTTCGAAATAGAGCGCCGCCAGCGTCTTGCAGGCGAGCGCCGTGGGCTTCAAGGAAATGGATTTCTCGTAAGCGGCGATCGCTCCCGGATAGTCCCCGGCGCGCCCCGCCGCGGCGCCGAGCATCCCCCAGAGCACATACGAATCCGCGACCTGCGCGACGCCTTCGCGCAATGTGCCCAGGGCCGTTGTCTCACGGCCGACCTTCTGAAACAGGAGTGACAGATCGCCCCACGCGAGCTCCTTCTCCTCTCGGGTCCGCGCCTTGGCGATCGCGCGGCGGAAGGCCTGCTCCGCCTCGGAGGGGGAACTGGCGCCTCCCGCAGCTTCCCCGAGGAGACGCTCGAGCTCGGAGCTCTCCGGATCCGCCGCGACCGCGTCGCGATACCACCGCTCTGCCCCGGCAAAATCGCGCCGGGCGATGGCGAGGGATCCCCGAGGGGCCGCGAGCGCCGAGGCGGAGGCCAGGGGCTCCGCTTTCCGGAGGCTGTCTTCCGCTTCGGCGTAACGGCCGAGACCGATCTGGACCTGCGCTCGAAGAGTGAGGATCTCCACGCGCATCTCGTTTGAGTCCGCGAGCGACTCGGCGACGTCGAGCTCCAGAAGCGCCCGCGCGGGCTGTCCCCGCGCATTCTCGAGCCGCGCGCCCAGAAGGTGGACGCCCGGCAGCCGGTCGTCGAGGGCCTTCGCGGCTTCGAAGTCCCGGATCGCGTCGTCCAGCCGCCCGGTCCGGAAATTCAGGAACGCGCGCTGGATTGAGACCCAGAGATTTCCGGGCGCGATCTTCGCGGCGCGGTCGAGGAGCGCCGCGGCCTGCGCGTACTGGCCATGCTGGATGTAGATGGCGGCCGCGGGAGCGAGGGCGTTGACCGTGCGGGGATCGAGCTCGCTCGCCCGTCCGAACGCGCGCAGCGCGCCGCGCCAGTCGCCGGTTTGTGTCCGCGCCTGCCCCTCGTTGACGTAGGAGGATGCCGTGCGTCCGTCGGCATCGTGCGCCGTCGTCTTGCCCCCTCCCGCGAGATATCCCAGGGCCATCAGCTTCTCGACCGCCTCGGGGTCGGGGGCGACTGATTCCGCGCTCGTGCGCGCGGGGAGCGGGTAGGCGGCGACGGCGGGCAAAGCGTCGCCCAGGGCCCCGGCGTCGAATGCCTGCTCGAAGGGATGGCCCGGAAGCTCGCGAGAGAGGGGGACCCGGAGAAGCCGCACAACCGTCGGGGTCACGTCGAGAATGCCGGCGCGATCGATCCGCGCGCCGGGCCTGACGGTCCTGCCGTGGATGAACAGCACGCCGTCGATGCGGTGCCACAGCGGCGCGAGACCCGTGTCGGCACGGCCGGACGTGCGCGGGCGCCGGTCGCCCTCCCTGAATCCGTGGTCGGAAACGATGAGCGTGACCGTCGAGGGGCCCTCGAGCCGGAGCAGGTCGGCGAGCACCTCATCCTGATACTCGTAATACCGGTCCACGGTCTCGGAAAACGCGCGAAAGTCGTCCGGCGAGACATCGGCGCGCCGGGGAGGACCGTCCTCCATGAAGAGATGTCCGCAGGCGTCGATCCCTTCGAAGTAGACGGCGAGAAGATCGACGGCCTGACGGGTCTGGAGAAACGGAAGGATGCGCCGGTAGAACTCGCTCGTCGCGTAAATCCGCGCGAGTTGCTCGAGCCGCGCCGCCCCGTCCGAGCTCATCTTCGCCGCGGGATCGGTAAGAAACCGGCGACGAGTGGCCGAAATGTCGGGGACCGGCTGCCCGAAGCGGGCCCTGATCTCCGCGGCGAGCTCGGGAGGGAAGGTGGCGCCGGAGACCGCCGGGGCGCTGCGGACCTGGTGGAAGCCGAGACGATCGGAGACCTCGAACCCGGCGACCTTTTCGGCGGGATAGGAACCGTACCAGCCGACGAACCCGGACGTGCGGCCGAACTGCCCCGCGATGTTCCAGAGCGCGGCGACCTTCCGGCGCAGGCTCGTGATGGGAATCGGCTTTCCGTCCGGCGCGATCTCGACGAAGTCGAGCACCCCGTGGTCCTGCGCGAGCCGTCCGGTCGCGATCGACGTCCAGACGACGGGTGACAGGAGCGGCTCCTGCGACCGGAGGGGCCCGAAGGCGCCCTCGCGCTTTAACCGCTGGAAGGTCGGGAGTTTCTTTGCCGCGATGAGGCGGTCGATGATGCGCAGATCCGCGCCGTCGATCCCGATGAGGAGGACGCGGGGCGCGCTCGCGAGGGGCGGCTGCCCCGTGTTTTTTTCCTGGGCCGCGCGAGCGACATCGACCGCGAGGGAGAGAGTTACGAGAAGAGCGGCGGTTCCGCGGAGCACCGCCCGGATGATATCCGCCGATTTCCCCCGCCAGGAACGACCGGACGTCTCTCTTTCGTTTCCCGTTTCCCGTTTTTCCCGGGTCGTCAGTGTTGGGGGGCGGGGCGAGCGGCGACTTTTCCGCCTTTCATGACAAAGAGCACCCGCTCGGTCACTCGAATGTCCCGCAGAGGATCTCCGGGCACGGCCACGAGGTCCGCCTCCTTTCCCCTCTCGACCGTTCCGACGAGAGCCGAGAGGCCGAGCAGGTCCGCCGCCGTCGCGGTCGTCCGCAGCGCGGCGGCGGGACTCATGCCGAGGTCGACCATCAGCCCGAACTCTTTCGCGGACAAACCGTGCGGGGAGACCCCGGCGTCGGTGCCGAACGCGATCTTCACGCCCGTCCTGAGCGCGCGGCGGAACATGTCGGACCGGCCGGCGAGCGCCGCCTTGGCTTTCGCCGCGATCTCCGGCGGAAACCGCTCGAGCTTCCCCCCGGTCCACTCGCCGGCCAGAAGCGTCGGAACGAGGAACGTCCCGCGCGCTTTCATCAGCTGGAGCGTCTCCTCCGAGGCGAACGATCCGTGCTCGATCGAATCGAACCCGGCACGCGCCGCGGAGCGCGCGGCCGCGTCGCCATGCGCGTGCGCCGCCGTCTTTCGGCCGAGCCGGTGGGCTTCCTCGGCGATGGCCGAGAGCTCCGCATCGGTGAGCTGCGACGCGCCGACGTCGTCGCCTAGCGAAAGCACCCCTCCGGAAGCGCAGACCTTGATGACGTCCGCCCCGTACTTGACGTTCAGCCGCACGGCCTGGCGCGCT
>JBBQDF010000174.1:0-6356 GCA_038319475.1 Thermoanaerobaculia bacterium | reverse complement strand
TACAGGGCGGATACGAGCGGCTCCTGCTCGACGTTACTCACGGCGACCAGACGCTTTTTACCCGGGGAGACGAAGTCGAGCAGGCCTGGCGCGTCGTCTCTCCGATCCTTCGCGCGTGGGAAGGCAATCCCGCGACAGACTTCCCGAACTACGCGTCGGGAACGTGGGGACCGGAGTCGGCGGACCGGTTCCTCGAGAGAGAAGGCCGGCGTTGGCGGACGCTGTGAGAGTGGAAAGCGTTGAGCGTTGAGCGTTCAGCTTTGAGGGTCGGACGGACAGGGACGGACGACGCGGAGGGTCGGGAGGACACTCGAGGAGAAAAGAGGCCCGGCGGGCGAGGGTCCCGGGCCAGTCTGCCGTTGGAAGCGCCGGCGCGGTTCGAGGCGCGCGTCCTGCCGGGCCCCCGGGATCTCGCGGAGGCGGGGGCCCGCGAGTTTCGATCGGCGGCGCAAGACGCCATCAGCGCGCGAGGAGTGTTTCGCGTGGCGCTTTCGGGAGGGTCGACGCCCCGCCTCCTCAACGAGCGGCTGACGCGTGCGCCCTTCCGAGGTGGGGTCGACTGGACGAGGATCCGCTTTTTTTTTGGCGACGAACGATGCGTGCCGCCGGACTCGGGCCGCTCCAACTACCGGATGGCCGCCGAAACGCTGTTCACGCCTCTCGGAATCCCGGACCGACAGATCCACAGGATCCTCGGAGAGGCCGCGCCGAAAAAGGCGGCGGAAGACTACAACCGGGTGCTCGATTCCGAGTTTGCCGGAGAACGGGGACGTCCCCGGTTCGACCTGATCTTTCTGGGCCTCGGTCCGGAGGGGCACACGGCGTCACTCTTTCCGGGGACCCGTGCGCTCGAAGTGACCGATCGGTCGGCGGCCGCCAACTGGGTCCCGAAATTTCGCGAATGGCGGATCACCCTGACCTGCCCGGTCTTAGACGCCGCGCGCCGCGTGATCTTCCTCGTCAGCGGCGAGGAGAAGGCAGAAGTGGCCGGCGCAATCATCGGGAAAAAGCGGTCGGCCCGGGAGCTGCCGGCCGCCCGCGTCCGCCCGAGGCGCGGAAGTCTGCTCTGGCTGCTCGACGAAACGGCGGGAAACAAACTCTGACCCCGTCGCTCGACGAGCAGATAGCTGTCGAGAAATGCCCCATCACCCCTCGCGCGCGTATGCGATAACCCGGCTCTCGCCCCGCCTCCTCCCGCCGCCCGAATCCCGCCCGCTCCCACGGCGGAGGCAAGGGGCGGCGCTGCGCTTCTGGCAAGCCGGCGGTAAAGCTCGCCCCGGGAGGAGTCTCCTGACCGAAGGGAAGGAGGAGCCTCTCGGGGCGGGAGCCGGAGGCAACGGAGGGACGAGGCGAGCGGTCGAGCCTTCAGGCGAGCCGCTCGCCGGTGCCGTTCGCCGCGGGCGAACGGCACGTCCCGAAGTGAGCGAAGGCGACGGTTACCCTTCCGCCGCCTCCCTGCCCGCCTTCGACTGCGCGATGATCTTTTCCTGGGCGGCGTGGGGAACCTCGGAGTAGTGGGAGAACTCCATGTGAAACGTTCCGCGCCCCTGCGTGATCGACCGCAGCTGCGCGCCGTAGTTGAGCATCTCCGCCATCGGGACCTGCGCCTTGATCACCGTGTCCTCCGCCTCGGCGTCCATCCCCTGGACATGCCCGCGGCGGGAGGAGAGGTCGCCCATCAGGTCGCCGACGTACTCGTTGGGCGTCGAGACTTCGACGTGCATGACCGGCTCCAGGAGAGTCGGCTTCGCCTTCTCCATGGCTTCCTTGTAGGCGAGAGAGCCCGCGATCTTGAACGCGAGCTCGGACGAGTCGACGTCGTGGTACTGCCCGTCGTAGAGGATCACCCGGAAGTCGACCATCGGGAAGCCCGCGAGGAACCCCTTGCGCCGGACCTCCTGGATCCCTTTTTCGACCGCGGGGATGAAGTTGCGCGGGATCGAGCCTCCATAGATGTCGTCGACGAACTCGAAGTCCGCCCCGCGCGGCAGCGGTTCGACACGGATCCGGCAGTCCGCGAACTGGCCGTGCCCGCCGGACTGCTTCTTGTGGCGGCCATGCGCTTCCGCCTTTCCCTTGATCGTCTCGCGATAGGGGACTTTCGGCGGATGGAGAATGACTTCGACGGCGTACCGCCTCTTCAGGCGCGCCACCGCGATCTCGACGTGCAGCTGCGAGGCCCCCGAGAGGTGGAACTCCTTGGTCTCCTCGTCGCGCTGGAAATGGAGTGAGGGATCCTCTTCGATCAGCTTGTGGAGAGCGGTCGAAATCTTGTCCTCGTCCCCCTTGGCCTTGGGCTCGATCGCGTAGGCGATGGACGCCTCGGGCACGAGCAGTTTCGGGAGCACCACCGGATGGTCCTTCGCGGTGAGAGTGTCTCCGGTCGTCGTCTCCTTGAGCTTCGCGACCGCGACAATGTCGCCGGCGAAGGCTTCGGGCACGATCACGTGCTCTTTGCCCTGGGGGAGAAAGAGTCCCGAAAACCGCTCGGGGATCCCCCGCGTCGAATTCCAGTAGGTGCCGTCGGACTGAAACCTGCCGGCGCGGACACGCAGGTAGGAGATCCTTCCGGCAAACGGGTCCGAGACGGTCTTGAACACCTGGGCGACCGCGGGATCGGTCTCATTGGTGAAGACTTTCGCGGGCTTGCCGTCCTTGCCGGTCGCCTCGACCGTCCCTCCCTCGGGCGACGGCAGGATCGCCACGCAGGCGTCCAGGATCCGCAGGAGTCCGATCTCCTGGGCCGAGGAGGCGCAGAGGACCGGGAAAATCTTGCGTTCCGCCACTTCGGACTTCAACCCCGGCAGGAGGTCGGCCGGGTCGAGCGTTCCCTGCGCGAAATATTTTTCCATCAGGCCGTCTTCCCCCTCGGCCACGAGCTCCACCAGCTGCTCGTGCTCCGCGCGCGCCTGCTCCGCGAGCTCCTCCGGGATCGGACCGTCGACGCGTTTGCCGCTCTCGTGGGAATGCGCCTCCATCCGAACCAGGTCGATAGTCCCGCGGAACGCGCGCTCTTCTCCGACCGGAATCTGCAGGGCGACGACGCCGCGGCCAAATCGCTTCTTGATCGCCTCGATGGCGCGCTCGAACGAGGCCCGCTCCCGGTCCATCCGGTTGATGACGAAGAGAACGGGTCTCGCAAACTCCGCGGCGAACTTCCAGGCTTTCTCTGTCTGCACCTCGACGCCCGAGACGGCATCGAGAACGATCAGAACCGAATCGGCCGCGGAAACAGCCGCCCGCGCCTCGGGCGAGAAGATCCCGTAACCCGGGGCATCGATGAAGTTGACTCGCACGTCCCGGTGCACCACGTGGGCGCACGCCATGTTGATCGAGATCCGTCGCTCGATCTCCTCGGGGTCAAAATCGGTGGGACAGGTGCCCTCTTCGATCTTTCCCGGCCGCGTCGTCACCCCCGCGGCATGCAGAAGGGCGGCGATCAGCGTCGTCTTGCCGACGGTGTTGTGCCCGAGAACGGCCACATTCCGCAGCTCGGGAGGCGAGAATGTTTTCATGCGCGGATTATATTCACGGGCCGGCGCGATGACTGAGACGGCGTGGCGCTCCCGCGCGCGGGCCCGGAACCCGCGCCGGGCCGGTCGGAAACGGGGGGCGTCCGAGCGCGGAATTCGCGTCCTGCGTGGGCGCCAGCCGACGCGCGCATTGACCCCCCCTCGCACCGACGTTACAATTTAGCCGATCCGTTGTCTCTCGGAAGGCGTATCCGGGGAGCTTTCGTCTTCCAGGGAAAGGAGTTTCTTCGAATCCAATGGGGGATAAAGGCGTCGCGGGGGCCCGGCTGATGAAGCTCGGTCGCTATGAAGTGATGAGCGAGCTCGGGAAAGGCGCGATGGGAGTCGTTTACCTCGCGAAGGACCCGGTGATCGGCCGCATGGTCGCCATCAAGACCATCCGCGCCTCGACGATGGCCGGAGACGACGACTCGGAGTCACGGGAGTTCCGGGAGCGTTTCGTCCGGGAGGCGCAGACGGCCGGGATTCTGTCGCATCCTCACATCGTCACGATCCACGACATCGGGGAAGACCCCACTACCTCGACGTCCTTCATCGCGATGGAGTACATCGAGGGGAAGAACCTGAAGTCGCTGCTCGCCGAGCGCGCGCCTTTCTCCTACGACCAGATTGCCGAGATGATCGCCCAGGTCGCGGAAGCCATCGACTACGCGCACCGGAAGGGGATTATTCACCGCGACATCAAGCCCGCCAACATCATCATCACGACAGATGAGAAGGTGAAGATCACCGACTTCGGGATCGCGAAAGTCGCTTCCTCGAACCTGACGACAACGGGTCAGTTTCTCGGCACCCCCAACTACATGTCCCCGGAGCAGGTCTCGGGCGCGCCCGTCGACGGGCGAAGCGACATCTTTTCGCTCGGCGTCGTGCTCTACGAGCTGCTCACACACCGCAAGCCCTTTGTCGGCGAGAACCTGACGGCGATCTCCTACAAGATCGTCCACGAGGACTTCACACCGCCGGCGGAGCTCTCGAGCGAGGTGCCTTCGGAGTTCAACCCGATCGTGGCGCGGGCGATGGCCAAAGACCCGTGGAACCGCTACCAGCGGGGAAAGGATTTCGCGCTGGCGCTCTACCAGCTCCGCGCACACCTCGAGGAGCAGCGCGCCCTCCAGGATCTCGGCACGATCGTGTCCGAGGCGGAGTTCATGCCGACGTTGAAGCTGGCCAACATCGACCAGCTCGTGCTCGAGGGGGCAGAAGAGGCCCGCCACCACACGGAGGCGCGATCCGGCCGCAGCACGCAGGTCCGCCCGCCGCCCCGGGCGGACGAGGCGACGCAGGCTTTCCGCATCTCGGATCCCGGGATCTCGATCGCTCCGGGCCCCCGGGAGACGCCGAACCACGGCACCCCTCCAGCGGGTCGCCCGACCGAAGCCGCGGGCGCCACAGCCGACGAATCCGCCGGGTCCTCGTCGCCCCGACCGGGTGCTGGCGCAGCGGCTGCGGCCGCCGCCGTATCCGGCCCTTCGACCTTGCCGGTGCCGGACGGCCCGGGCGCGGCCGTGGCCCGCCCGAACGACGCCGATCTCCCGTCATCGGTTCCACCTCCACTTCCACCTCCACCTCCGCCGCAGGCGCCCACTCCGTCAAAGTCACCGACGGCATCGTTTCCGGCCTCCAAACCCCGGATGGCGCCGAAGGACTCGAGCAAAGGGCGTCCCCCTTCGCTGGCCGAGCGGCTGCAGGAGCAAGCGGCGCTCTGGAAGGGCCAGGACTGGAAGCAGCTCGGCCGCTCGGAGGTCAATCCGGGCTGGTTCTGGCGCGTGGTCGGAATCGCGGCGCTCGTTCTGGTCGCCATCGTCGGCGGGCTTCTCTGGCGGCGCGCCCAGGTCTCGAGACCCACGGCTTCGGTCGATGTGGCGCTCGAAAAAGAGACGCGGGAACGCCGCGGGTCGCTCGACGAAGGCAGGAAGCTCTTCGCGGACGGCAAGTATGAAGAGAGCCTCGCGATTTTCCGCAAGCTTCTGGCCCGCAGTCCGAACAACACCCAGGCCAGGCAATACGCGCAGATGTCGGAAAACGCTCTTCAGGGAAAGCAGGAACAGACGCGAAAGGCGGAGGAAGCGGACAGCGCGATGCGTCAGGCGGTCTCGGATTTCGCCGGCGGAAACTTCGAGCAGGCCAAGAAACATGCGGACGACGCTCTCGCCCTCGATGGTGGCAAAGTCGAGGCGCAGCAACTCCGGGAACAAGCCAGCGCGAAGCTCGCGGAGGCGGAGCTCGCCGCGAAGAAGAAGTTAAAGCCCACCCCCGCGCCGGTTCGCCGCGCCGCGGTACTCCCGCCGAAAGAGACGCACGTCGAGGCGGCCGTCCTTCCCGCGGTACTGCCACCCGCGTCCGTCTCGACCAGCGGCATGTTGCGGCTGCTCTTCGATTCTCCGCTGTCCGAAGGCCACGTCATGGTCGCCATCAACGATCAGATCCTGCTGCGCAAGCAGTTTTCCTTCAAGCACAAGGAAGGTCTCTTCAAGACCGTCCGGGAACGGGGAACGGTCGACGAGTCGATCCCGGTCAAGGCCGGCGCCGCCTCCGTCAAGGTCTGGCTGTCCGGCCCGGACATCCCCTCCTCCGTGCTCGCGACCGCGACGGCGCAGGTCGGTGGCGGCGAAACGCGAACGCTGCGGCTCGACTACGCCAACGGCCGGCTTTCGGCCCGCGTCCAGTAGACCGTCGCCTCCGCTCACTGCGGGAGCTGCCTTCGCCGTGCGCGGCGAAGGCACCGGCCGGCGGTTCGGCCGGATGCGGCCTCGACCGCCGGCCTGCTCCCTCCGTTGCCTCCGGCTCCCGCACCGAGAGGCTCCTCCTTCCCTTCGGTCA
>JBBQDF010000173.1:0-6376 GCA_038319475.1 Thermoanaerobaculia bacterium | reverse complement strand
GTCCGGGCGGCGAGGCAGGCTTCGAATGCGGCGGCGCTCGTCCGCGAGAATGGACCCGCGGCGAGCAGCATCGCGTCGAAAGGGGCAAGCGCGGCCGTTGCGGCCGCCACGTCATCCAGGGAGAAGACCCGGAATTCCAGGCCGGCGGATCGGGCCAGAGGCTCGATCGCTTCGCGCCTTCGCCCCGCGATGACCGGCGAGAGACCTGCCCGCAGGGCAGCATCGAGGATCAGCCGCCCGGTGTACCCGTTCGCGCCGTAGAGCAGAAGGCCGCCCGTCATCGTGAGCTCGCCCGGGGAATTGCCTCGAGAAATCCCGCGACCGTCTTCGAGAACTGACGCGGGTCTTCTTCCTGAGGCACATGGCCCACACCGGGAAGCGCGACGAACTGCGCCCCCTCGATCGCGGATGCGAGCACAAGGCCTTCCGCGGCACTCATCAGCGCGTCCTGTTTCCCCCACAGGACCAGCGTCGGCGCTCGAATTTTTTCGAGCAGCCGCTCGGTGCCGCGAAACTGCGTGCGGGCGGCCTCGATGGCGCCGCGGCGGGTTCCAGGCACCCGGATCGGGTTCCACCAGTCGTCCACGGTCTCGGGCGTCACGCGTTCTCCGCGCGCGTAGAGCCGGCGCCGCAGCGAATACTCCATGACCGGCCGCACGAGAAGTTCGATCTGGATCTCTCCCGCGACCGGCGTGCGCAGCAGGCGGAAGCCCGGCGGGATCTTCATCATGGGCGAGACCGCGTCGACTAAAACCAGCGCGGCGACCCGATCGGGGCGCGCGACCGCAACGGCCTCGCAGACGCCTCCGCCAAAGGAGTTCCCGACCAGGATGACGCGCGGAAACCCTCTCGCGTCGAGATACCTCAGAAGGTGCTCCGCCTGCCCCTGAACCGTGTAGTCGAAGGGCCAGGGGCGATCCGAAAAGCCGGCTCCCGGAAGGTCCACGGCGATCGCCGGCCGGCCGGCGGTGGAGTCCTCGAGGACGCGCTTCCAGGTGGCGGAGTTCGAAAGAAAGCCGTGCACGAAGACAACGGGATCTCCGCCCCGGCCGTCGCCCGGGCTCTCGCGGGATCGCCACCGGACGCCCTGCACCACGGTGTCGCGGGTGTTCGCGGAAACCGGAGGGATCGCCTGCGGCCGTTCCGTGGCGCGCCGGACTCCGATCACGAGAACCAGCAGAAGAAGGACAGAGGCGATCGTCCGGACCAGACAACCCACAGCGACCTCCGCAGCGCGCCGGAGCTTCCGGCAGAGGGACGGCCATTGTACGGCTGCACGGCGGAGGCTCGTCTTGGCACGCGCCGTGCTTTTTCCCCTGGCGGATGATGAACGGTATGTCTTCGAAGCCGGCCCGCATGGGGGCTGCGGTCTTCGCCGCAGCCGTCCTCGCGTCCGTTCCCGGGGTCGGATGCGCCGGCTCCGGCCATCACGCGGCGACCGCCGCGGATCGCGCGCTCTCCGCGCGGGCCAACGAGGCGCTCGCGCAGGCGGGATTAAACGCCGACCGCGTCGAAGCGCGGGCCTACCGGGGCGTCGTGACTCTACTTGGGGAAGCGGAGCCCGGTGACATTCGAGATGCGCAGCGGATCGTCGTATCGGTGCCCGGGGTAGTTCGGGTGAACAATCTGGTTTTGAGTGGGGGCCCTTCGACGAGTTCGGGATTCGCCCGGGCGAAGAGGGCTCCGATCGTCGCCCGGGCCGAAACGGCCCAGTAGACAAAGGAAGAGGAGGATTCGTCATGGTGAAACGCTTCAGAGGTTTGATGGGTGTCGCGGCCATCGTGGTGCTCGCATCGTTCGTGGCCGGTTGCAAGACCAGCACGTCCGCGGGGACCCAGATCGATGACGCGGGGATCAAGACAGCGGTGAAGGCGAAGCTCGCTGCCGACGTGAAGCTTTCGACGCTCACCAACATCGAGGTCAATTCGACCAACGGCGTCGTCACGCTTGCCGGCCAGGTCGACAATGCGGAGATGAAGAGGATGGCAGGGGACGTCGCGCGCTCGGTTGAGCACGTCGTGCGGGTCAACAACAACCTGCAGGTCAAGGCCGGCAACTAGCCTCGGCAAAGACATCGTGGCCGGGACACGCGGAGTCTTTCCGCGGGTCCCGGCCTTTTTTGTGCCCGAAACGAAATGCGTCCGAGCGCGGACGCCCTCCCCTGCGCCGGGCGGCCCGAGGCGATGCCGGACGCGGGCGGCCTTCTGCGCCCGGGCAGGGCTTAAGCTCCGCCGGTGCCGACGTGGAAGTTGACGATCGAGTATGACGGCACCCGGTACCACGGGTGGCAGTCGCAGAAGAACGCGGACCGCACGGTGCAGGGCGTCCTAGGCCGCGCCGCCAGAGAGCTGCTGGGAGAGGACGCGACGGTCGGCGGAGCCGGACGCACGGATGCGGGCGTGCATGCTCTGGCGCAGGTCGCTCACGTGAAGGCGCGCCGCGTGCTCTCTCCCGTGGAAGTCGAGCATGGTTTGAACGACCGGCTGCCTTTCGACGTCCACGTGGTTTCCGTCGAAGCCGCCGCCCCCGATTTCCACGCGCGGCACGATGCCGCGTCGCGCCGGTATCTCTACCGGATTTCCCGCCGGCGCACGGCTTTCGAGAAGAGGCTGGTCTGGTGGGTCAAAGACCGTCTCGACGCGGCCGCCATGCGCGAGACCGCGCAGCTCTTCCTCGGCCGGCACGACTTTTCGGCCTTCTGCGAGAACGCCGCCGGCCTCGAATCCACCGAGGTCGAGGTCGTCAAGAGCGAGGTCGTGGAGGTCGGGCAGGAAATTCACTATCGGATCGAGGCCTCGCACTTCCTGTGGAAGATGGTGCGGCGGCTGGTCGGGACCCTCGTCGAAGTGGGACGCGGTCACCTCTCGGGGGCCGAAGTCCGCCGGCTGCTCGACGAACGGCTTCCGGGATCCACCGCGGTATGGACCGCCCCTCCGTCAGGGCTTTTCCTGGAAGAAGTGCGCTACGGCAGGCAGGCCGCCGGGGCCCACTTGTCACGGCGCGAAAGAATCGAGGCTCCCATTTCGGCGTCGCGACCGCGCGGCCCGGCCGCCCCCACTCGAGCGCCACGTCCGGGGCCTCGGCGGGAAGGCCCTCCTGCGCTCGCCCCGGGGGCTCCGCCGCGACGCCACCGGCCTCCTCCGCGGCCCGCTTCCTCAGCGTCCCCCTTTCATCCCGGAGAGATCCCGGCGCGGCGTCCCAGGCGACCGGCGGCGCCCGGCGCTCCCCCCGGCGGACCCGGACGGCCGCGAAAGCCGGGATAGAGGGGGCCCGAGCTCGGCCCCGCCGCCCCGGCCGCGCTCAGAGCAGCTCGGCGGACTCGATCGACCGGCGGAACGCGGAGCGCCAGACCGCAGTCAACTCGGCCAGATCCTCGTCGATCGCCGGGGCGCCCGCGATTTCGATCCGCAACCGCTTGCCGCCGACGCGGCCGAGCGGGAAGAAGGGAACGTCCGCCCGCGAGGCCCGCGCCGCGATGTCCGCTTCGTCTTTCGCCGCAAAGGAAATCACGGCGCGGCCGGTGGTCTCGCCGAAAAGACGCGCGGAGGGACGGACCTGGCCGGACAGCCTGGCGTCCACCCCGACCGCCCCCGTCATCGCGGACTCCGCGATCGCGATTGCGAGGCCTCCATCCGCGACGTCGTGGGCCGACGCGAGCTTCCCGGCCGCGGCGAGATCGATCAGAAGCTCCGACAGGCGGCGCTCCGCGCGGAGGTCGAGCTCGGGACAGGGCCCCTCGTCGCGTCCCCGTATCGTTCGCAGAAACTCGCTCCCGCCGAGCTCGTCGCGGGTGGCGCCGAGGAGCGCGACGCGGTCGCTTTCCCGGCGGAACGCCATGCGCACGCGCTGCGCGACATCCTCGAGGAGTCCCACCATCCCGACGGTCGGGGTCGGCGGGATCGCGCGGCCATCCGTCTCGTTGTAGAACGAGACGTTCCCGGAAACGACGGGGATGTCGAAGGCCCGGCACGCGTCGCTCAACCCCCGCACGGCCGCCTCGAACTGCGCCATGACCTCGGGCTTCTCGGGATTGCCGAAGTTCAGGCAGTCCGTGATCGCCAGGGGCCGCCCTCCGGCGCACGAGATCGACCTGGCGGCTTCCGCCACGGCGATCGCGGCACCACGGTACGGATCGAGCGCGCAGAAGAAGGGATTCACGTCGGACTTCAAAGCCAGCGCCTTGCGGGTCCCCTTCACGCGCACGACGGCGGCGTCCGCTCCAGGGCCCTCGACCGTGTTCGTGCCGACCATGTGGTCGTACTGCGTCCAGATCCACGACTTTTCCGCCACGTTGGGAGAAGCGAGGATCCGGCGCAGGCACTCCGCATAGTCCGACGGCTCCGGCTCGCCCGGCCAGCGGGGCGGAGGCGGCGCCACCGCGGGCCGCCTCGGCCGATCGTAGAGGGGCGCCTCGTCGGCGAGAGGGGCCGCGGGAAGGTCCGCCACTTTCTCCCCGCCGAAGAAGAGGACCACGCGTCCGGTGTCCGTCACCCGCCCGATTTCGACCGCGTCGAGCTCCCACTTTCGAAAAATCCCGAGCACCTCGCGGAGCCGGTCGCTCCGGCAGACGAGCAGCATCCGCTCCTGCGATTCGGAAAGCATGATCTCGTACGGCGTCATGCCGGGTTCTCGCGCGGGGACCTTCGAGAGATCGATCTCGACTCCGCTGCCCGCGCGTCCCGCCATCTCGAACGCCGAAGACGTGAGGCCCGCCGCGCCCATGTCCTGGATCCCGACCACCGCGTCCGTCGCGAAGAGCTCCAGGCACGCTTCCAAGAGGAGCTTCTCGGTGAACGGGTCTCCCACCTGCACGTTCGGGCGCTTCTGTTTCGTTTGGTCGCCGGCGAACTCTTCCGAGGCCATCGTCGCGCCGTGGATCCCGTCGCGGCCGGTCTTCGAGCCGACGTACACCACGGGATTGCCGGCGCCTTCCGCGCGCCCGAGAAAGATCCGATCCGACCGCACGATACCGGCGTTGAAGACGTTCACCAGGATGTTGCCGTTGTACGCCGGGTGGAAGGTGGTCTCGCCGCCGACGGTCGGGATGCCCATGCAGTTGCCGTAACCCGCGATGCCGCGGACGACGCCGTCGACGATGTGTTTCATCCGTGGCGCGTCCAGAGAGCCAAAGCGCAGCGAATTCAGCGAGGCAATCGGTCGCGCGCCCATCGTGAAGATGTCGCGCAGGATTCCGCCCACGCCGGTCGCGGCGCCCTGGTACGGCTCGATGAACGACGGGTGGTTGTGCGACTCCATCTTGAACGCCACGGCGAGCCCGTCACCGATGTCGACCACGCCCGCGTTCTCGCCCGGCCCCTGGATGACGCGCGGGCCCTTCGTCGGGAACGTCTTCAAGTGGAGGCGTGAGGATTTATACGAGCAGTGCTCGCTCCACATCGCCGAGAAGATGCCGAGCTCCACGTAGTTCGGCTCGCGGCCCAGGATCTCGAGAATCCGCCCGTACTCCGCGGCAGAGAGGTTGTGCTCGGCGACGAGCTCGGGAGTGATCCTCATGCGGCGGTTCGGCGCAGAAGTATACGGCCCGGCCTGCGGTGTCATAATCTCCCTCCACACGATGCAGCTTTCAACGCGCGAGGAGGGGCGGGTCACGATATTGACCGTTGACGGTGATCTCGTGATCGGGGAACCGGAAGCACTCTTCAAGAAAACGGTCGCGCGTCTCCTCGAGCAGGGACGCTCCAACCTTCTGGTGGACCTGTCCGCCGTCGGATTTCTCGACAGCTCGGGGCTCGGCGCTCTCGTGCGCGCCATGACGACCTCACAGAACGAGGGCGGGCAGACCAAGCTTCTGGGCGTCGGGCCGCAGGTCCGCCGGCTGCTCGAGATGACCAGGCTTGACTCCGTCTTCGAGATCTACAACGACATGGAGACGGCAGCGGCGAGCTTCTAGCCACCATGCCGGACGAGAGCGGGAGCATCGCGGAAAACACGATGGCCTCAGCGCTGTCCGAGCTGTCGGCCTGTGAGAGCCTCCTTCAGACTTCCGCGTGGGCCGCCCGGTGGTCGGCGCGCGCCACCGGGTCCGACGCCGTTCTCGTGTGGACGCCGGACCCGTCGCATCCCCTGCTGGTCTGCACGGGCGGCTCCGGGGAAGGCACACGAGCGCATCTGCGCAGAAGCGTGCCGCGCGAAGACTCTCTCGCGCGCGAGCTCCTGCGGGACCGGGCTCCCCTGCTGTTCTCCCGCGCCGAATTCGCGCCGCGCGAGAAGACGTGGCTGCCAGACCTTCCCCCCTCGACGGAGTGGGTCATGTTCCTGCCCCTTCAGGCGGAAGGCTCGGCCGCCGCCGTCCTGACGTTTCTTCTCGATGCGCGCCCGCGCACGGACTCCATTGCCGGACAGATCGACCGACTGC
>JBBQDF010000172.1:0-6378 GCA_038319475.1 Thermoanaerobaculia bacterium | reverse complement strand
GTCGAGGCGAGCACCGAGGCCGGGTCCGCGTCCCCCGACAGACCGAAAACCAGTTCCGCCGAGCTCGTCCAGACCGGTCGCGGCGGCTCCCCTTCTTCGAACAGAAGGACCTCGGAGGAGTATCCCGCTTTGGACGAGCCGGAGGCGGGCGGCGCCAGACGCGGGGTCGAAACGGAGACCGTGACTTCCGCCTTTTCTTTTCCGTCATCCTCGCGCGCGCTCGTCGTCTTCGCGGCCGCGCTCGCGGTCGCGGTCGTCGCCGCCCCGACCGAGATCGGCTCCGAGCTCGCCGCGGAGGCGTCGGACGATCCCGCCGCCACCCAGACGCGTCCGTCTCCGCTCGAGGTGATTGCGGTGACCTCGGATTTCGACGAGTCGTACATCGTGGACACGGCGCCCGAAGGCTCCAGGCGAAGCACCAGGCCGGAGCCGGACGTCCCCGCCCAGACGCGATGGCGCGAGTCCGCGTGCAGCGCACGGACGTGCGCGTCGGGAGTGGCGTGGATGCGCTCGCCCTGAAGCGGCCCGGTCACCCGGTGGATCTCCCCGGGCAGCCCGGTGCCGACGTAGAGCCGCCCCTCGGAAAATGCGAGCGCCCACACATATTTGGCCCCGGAGGCGTAGTACAGGACCGGATTTCCGCGGTCGATCCTGTAGACGTTCCCTCCCGGAGAGCCGCCGGCGTAAAGCGTCCCATCGGGCCCGAGCGCCAGCGCGGTAATTTCCTTTTCCTTGAGAGTCGCCGCGGTCTCGACCTTCCCGGAAGCGGAAACGCGCAGTAGCCGGCCGGAGTCGCCCGTGCCCACGTACGAGATTCCGTCCGGGCCCGTCACGAGCGAAAAGAGGGACGCTTCCGAGATCCCCTCGACGCGCTGGCTCGCGCGCGACAGAACGAGAGAGCCGTCGATCGTCACGGCGATACCGCGCGCTTCTCCGAGCGAGAAATCGGAGCTCGAGTCCGACACCCAGATCCGGGTGGCGGCGGCCCGGGCGGAGGCCGCCCCGGCCGCGAGCGCGCACACCGCGATCGCGCCCAGCCGGAACCGCCGCTTCACGCGAGCCTCACCAGATGCGCGGTACGACGTCGACGTGCAGGCGCACCGACCCCGTCACCGGGACGGGTTGTTCGAGGGTCTCCGACTGGAGTCTCACGAACCCGAGCTCCGGCGTGGACGCCTCGCCGGGGCCGCGGTCCCTCAGGATCGCCGTCACGGTGGGCGGGAGCGACGGCAGCGGCTCACCGCCGACGATCGCGCCGGGCGCCCGGCGGTACGAGATCAGGTTCAAACTGTTCGGGGGCCGGATGCGGGCTAAGAAATCGAGCGCCTGGTCGAGCGACTGCGGATCGGGCGGCACAGCGGCGAGGTCGTAGGCGGTCGCGGAGGACCCGTCTCCGACGAAGACGTTGAGCGTGCCGGGGGGAGTGTCCGGCGGAACCTTCAGCGTCATCACGACGCGCCGGCTGCTCCCCCGGAAATCAATCAGGTCGATCCACACGGGCACCTGCTCTCCCGGTCGGACGCGCTCCTTCTGCGCCTCGACGTGCACGACACGCGCGCTCTGCAGCCGGTCGGAGTGCGAGATCTCGACGTCCATTCCCAGGATCGTCAGGTCCCGGAATTCGTTGGCCATGAGGTAGTTCGTGAGCAGTGCGAGCGAGCTCACGGCCTCTTCGCGCGCTGAAAGGCCGGAAAAGACGGAATCCCAGCGAATGGTGCGGCCGGGAGTCCGGATCGTCGACTTCCAGACGAGGGTCCGCTCGCCCGTGCGCTTCTCGAGAGTCGTCACGACGTTGTCGATGGCCAGCGCGGAGAGGATCGGCGTGAGCATCGAGTTGTGCACCGCCTCGAAGCGGTAGGTCTGCGGCGTCAGACCCGCGTCGGAAGAAATGCGCAGCGTGATCGGCACCATCGGGGCGCGCGTCCCGAACGTCCCCAGGATTCCGGTCGAACGATCCTGATCGATGGACCCGATGACGGGCCCCGTCGCGGCGAACTTGAACGACCGGTAGAGAGAGGGAAAGACAGTCAGGACTTCCGCTTGCGTCATCGGCATGGAGACTGGCCCCATCGACAGGAACGGATGCCCGAACGCGAGGACGGAGTTGCCCTCCACCCACGTCACCGTTCCCGTGGCGGCAAGGTCCATGTCTCCGGAGAGAAGCTGCGCGGCCACGGCGGAGCCCGGAAAAAGGCGCGCGGGCTCCGATTTTCCCGCCCTCCGCTCTGCCGGGCGGGCGGATCCGCCGGAGGGCGCGGCCATCCAGCCGGCCGCCTCGGCGACGCGGTCGAAGAGCTTTCCTCCGGCGCCCCCCCCGGAGAACGAGACCGGAATCGGCAGCGCGGCCATTCCTTCCGACGGCGCGGCGCGCAGGGGCTTGACCAGATCGTCCATCCGCTCGCGGAAATGCCCGGTCGAGAACGCTTCGATAAACGCCGCCGTGGTGAGCGACCCTCCGCCGCGGGCCGACACTTCCGGCCCGGCTCCCGCAGCAGCGCGTCCCGGCGAGGCCTGGCCGCCCGGAGAAGATCCGCCGATCGGCACCGGCGGCCCGGCCGGGGGATGGCGGATGTCGAGCATGCTCTGGATCGGGGTGATTCCGCAGATCGCATCTTTCGAAAACGGCCAGCCGTAGGCCAGCGCGCCGATCAGCCGGCCTTCGACGTAGATCGGGCTTCCGCTCATCCCGGCAATGACGCCCGAGTTCTCGAGGCCCGCGCCCGAGACGCGCGCCAGGATCAGGTCCTGCCGGGGCGCATACCGCTTCATCACGCCCAGGACCTGGACGTCGAACCGTTGAATCCCCTTCCCGTCGCCGAGATCGGAGACTCCGTAGCCCTTCATGCCCGCGACGATCCTGTCGACTCCCAGAGTTTCAATCGGGGGCGCGGGCGCCGCAGCGGCAATGCCGGCAGGCTCGCTCGCGGCGCCCGCCGCGGCGAGAGCGGAAGGTGCAAGGGCAAGCGCAAGCAACGGCACCGCGAGCATCGTGGCGAGGGCGAGAAGGCGCGCGTCCGCGAGGAACCGGACGGCGCGTCGCGCGGACTGACTCACCCTGATCACAACCCCCCTCGCCCGGCAGCGCATTCCCTTTGACCGCTCCCGGACCGTATGTTACGGTCAAAAACGATGATCGCGGAGCTCGCACAGCCAGTCCGCACCGACAATCTCCCGGCGGGCGGCGACTCCCTTCTCGTGTTCTTCCGCGAAACGGGGCCCACCGCGAAAGTGGTTCTCGGAATTCTGCTCCTGTTTTCGCTGATCTCGTGGGTGATCATTTTCGCGAAGTTCCTGCGGCTTCGCCGCGTGAGCGGACAATCCGACAAGTTCGTCGCGTTTTTCCGCAAATCCAAGCGCTTTTCGGAAGTCAACACCATCTCGGCGGAGCTGACGGATTCCCCCCTGACGACCCTATTCAAGGCGGGGTACGCCGAGCTCGACGCCCAGGTGAAGGCGAATCGCCCCGACGATCCCGCCGTAACGGCCGCGGGGTCTCCGGCGGGAAAGCTCCTCATCAAGAACATCGCCGGCGTCGAGCGGGCGCTCGAGCGGGCGATCGGAGTCGAGGTCTCGCGCCTCACGCGATACATGACGTTTCTCGCGACCACCGCCTCCGCCTGTCCCTTCATCGGTCTCTTCGGGACCGTTTGGGGAATCATGCAGTCGTTCCGCGCGATCGGCCAGACGGGATCGACATCGATCGCGGCGGTCGCGCCGGGCATTTCGGAGGCGCTCGTCAACACGGCCGCGGGTCTCGCCGCGGCCATCCCGGCTCTCATCTTCTACAACTACTTCATGGGCAGGGTCCGGCAGCAGCGCGCCGGCATGGAGGATTTCGCGCTCGAATTCATCAACCTCGCGGAGAGGAACTTCACGTAGAAAGGTTGAGAGTTCAGAGTTGAGAGTTCACATCGAAGCAGTCCGCCGACGTCTCGCCGAACGCTCAACGCTTAACCCTTAAAACTCAACCCTCAACCCTCAACCCTCAACCCTCAACCCTCAACTTCCCCCATGTCCTTCCACCGAACGACCGAAGACCCTTACGACCACCTCGCGGACATCAACGTCACGCCGCTCGTCGACGTCATGCTCGTCCTCCTGATTATCTTCATGGTGACGGCCCCGATGCTCCACCAGGGGGTCGCGGTCGCGCTTCCCAAGACCGCGACGACGAACCTTCCGTCGAGCATCGAGGACCCGATCATCCTCTCGATCACTCGCGACGGCCTGTACTACATCAACGAGACGCCCGTGGCGCGCGGGTTGTTGAAAGACCGCCTCGGGGCGTTTTTGAAGTCACGGAAAGATCGGACGGTCTTTCTGAAGGCGGATCGCGCGCTCTCCTACGGCACCGTGGTTGAAACGCTGGACGTGTTGAACCGTATGGGAATCGAGAATCTCGGCATGATTACCGAGACGCCCGTCACCCGGAAAACGTACAAGTAGGGATGGACGCCGTCGGCCAGATCCTCGCGGAGCGTGAACACGAAAACTTTCCGTGGGCAACGGGCGGCTCTCTCGCCGTCCTTCTGCACGCGGGCGTAGGGTTCGCGCTTCTCGCCTCCTCCCTCTCCTCGCCAAAGCGGTTCGTTCCCGGGCGCACTCTCGCCGTCCGGCTGCAGTCCGCGGGATCGCTGCGCGGCCACGCCGTCGACCTCGCTCCGGTGCCGGCGCCGGCCGCCGCCGCGCCCGAAAAACCCCGGATCCTGAAGCCCCCGGACGAAGTGCCTCCCCCGCCTTCGGAGAAAGCGAAGCTGCTGCCGGCCCGCGAGGAGCCGAAGAAGAATCCGCCGCTGCCCGCGTTCAGCGATCCGAAGGGGAAGGCGAAGGTGCCGGCCGCGGGGCACCCGGCGACGGGGGCGGCGTCCGCGCCTTCGACGGCGGCCGCCGGCACCGGCTCCGGCAGCGGGACGGGGGCCGGCGCGGGTGTCGGGGGACTGACATTCGACCAGCCCGGATTCAACTATCCCTACTACTACGAGCGGGTGAAGATCGCGATCGAAACGAATTGGTTCAAGCCCGCGACGAGCATCCCGACCTCGCCGGTGATCCACTTCACGATCGCGCGGGACGGCACCATTTCAGACGCCGAGGTCGTCACGTCGAGCGGCCTTCCCTTCGTGGACCGGGCCGCCCTGCGCGCGGTGCTCGCCTCGTCCCCTCTGCCGCCGCTTCCCTCGGAGTTTCAGTCGAGCCGGGTCGGACTGTCGGTGCTTTTCGAATGAGACGCTCGCTGGCGGTTCGCTCGTGGGCGGCGTTCCTCCTCTTCGCGGGGTGCGCCGCCGCGGCGATTGCTCAGACGGCGCCCGTCCCGCCAAAGCCGGAAGGCGGCGTGATCGTCATCACCGGACCCACCGGCCGCAAAATGTCCCTCGCCGTCCCTCCTCTTCTCGCGCCCGGGGTGGCGGCGCTCCAGTCCCGGGTCTCGGAGCCCTTCACGGCGACGCTGCGCTCGGACCTCGAGTACTCAAACGCGTTCGTCCTGACCGAACCCCGGACCGACCCCTCGGGCACGCGCGACGTGGCCACGAGCGAAGCGGCGGGGCGCTGGCTCGCCACCGGGGCGGAGGTCTTGGTCGACACGCACGGAGAGGTTGCGGGAGACCGCGTTTCCGTCGAGGCGCGCGTCTGGGACCTGAAGTCGCGCAAGCTGATTTTCGGCCGGCGGTACTCGGGAGGCGCAACCTACGTCGAGCGGATCGCCCACACCGTGGCCAACGACCTGATCAAGGAGTTCACCGGCCGGGCCGGGACGTTCCTGTCCACGATCCTCTTCGTGTCGGACCGCGACGGGGCCCGGAACAAGGAGATATACGCGATGGACTTCGACGGCCGCAACCCGCGCCGCCTGACGAACCATCACTCTCTGATCTTAAACCCCGACTTCCACGGGGGGAAAGTGGTTTTCACCAGCTACGTCCACCGGTTTCCCCAGATTTGGACCATGGCGCCGGACGGGAGCGGCCAGCGGGAGCTGTCGACCGGGCTCGAGCTGAACGCCTCGCCCGCGCTCTCGCCCGACGGCACATCGATAGCGTTCTCCGGGTCCGCCAGGGGGAACCCGGACATCTACGTGATGAACGCGTCGGGGGGCGGCGTGCGGCGGCTGACCAGCACCCGCGCGCTCGAAGCTTCCCCCGACTGGTCGCCGACTGGACGGCAGATCCTCTACACGTCCGATCAGACAGGCACTCCTCAGATCTGGGTGATGGACGCCGAGGGGACCGGAACCCGGCGGATGACGTTCGCGGGCAACTGGAACGACGAGGGCGCCTGGTCGCCGCAGGGCGACAAGATCGCGTTCGCCTGCCGCAACGAGGGGGACTTCAACATCTGTGTGATGGACTTTGCGACCGGAAACACGGTTCAGCTGACCTC
>JBBQDF010000171.1:0-6380 GCA_038319475.1 Thermoanaerobaculia bacterium | reverse complement strand
ACGATCGCGCCGCTGACGTCCGCGCAGCCGGAGGGAAACGGAGCGGTCGGGATGACGATGATCTCCGTCGACGACACCGAGATGACTTTCGCGGCGATCCCGGCGAGGGTCACGGCCACGGGGCTCTCGAATCCCTGACCGGAAATGATGACCTGCTGGAACGGCTGGTCGACTCTCTGCTGGTTCGCGCTGACGGCGGTGATGGCGATCGGGGTCGTATAGCGGAACCCTCCCGCAAGCACCGCGTCCACGCCGGAGTTCACCTCGTGCACCCTGACATCCACCGGGGTTCCGACGATGACCGGCCCGCCCGCGATGACCGGCGGGGTCAGCACGATGATCTGGTTGTAGGAGATCGAAAGGACCTGGGCTTCCACGGGGCCGAAGAAGACCTGGAGGGGCGAGCTGAAGCCGGAGCCCACGATCGTCACGCGGGTGTTGCCCGTCTTCGTCCCGGTCGCGGGGAGGATGGCCGTGATGGTCGGGGTGTTTCCCGCCGCGGTTCCGAAGGCGAAGCAGTTGGGGATGGTCAGCGTGAAAGGAGACGCGGTATTGGTTCCCAGGGTCACCGTCATCGTCACCGGCACCGAAGGCGAAATCGCCTCCGGGAAGGCCGGCGTGCGAACGGAGATGGAGGTGGCCGTGACATCGGTGACGAGTGCTTCACGCGTCACGCCCGCGGCGGAGAAGGTCACGCGGGTCGTCGCGGGGGTCCCGAAGAACCGTCCGCCATTCAAGGTCACGGTATCGCCGCCGGCGTTGGAGGCGAAGCTCGGTGAGCACGAGGAGAAGAACGGCGTGGCCTGTGTCGAAGGCTGGAACGAGATCGCGATCGTGGAGCTGCCCGTCTGACCTGAAACCGTGGCGCTCGCCCGAACGTTCGCGATTCCGGCCGACCCGGAGCAGATCGCGGTGACCGCCGCGCTGTTCTGCGTCGTCACGGAGACGACGGCCTCGCCGTTCTGCTGGAAGACGCCGAAATCCGTTGAGAAGGCGACCCCGATTCCGTCCGGCACGTTCGCGCCGTTCAAGGACACGATGGCCTGGACGAGCGAGCACGTTCCGGCGGTCGGGTTGGGGTTGCTCGTGAAGAGGCGGATCTGGAGCGGCGACGCGCCGGGCGTGACGCGAGGCGTGCCGCCGCCGCCGTTGGGCGGGGTCGGCGCCGGCGCGTCCGCCGAGCAGGCCAGGGTGAACGCGACGAGCGCGATCCCGAGTAGTCCGATGGCGTTGCGGCGCATGTCGTGCCTCCCCTTCATCGGACGGACCTGGAAAGCGGGCTCGCCCCGGCGAACCGGAACAGCAGGATGCCGCTCGCCGTCTCGCTCTGCACCCTGTGGCCCGAAACCGTGTGGCCGAAGAAGGTGAGATCGAACGTCAACTGGATCTCGTTGTTGTGAGTCTCGCGATCGAGCCCGCCATTGAACGGCAGGAGCTGGTCAAAGGGCGAGAGCTGGATGTCCGAGCTCGCCAGGACCGGGAAGTTCGAGAGAGTCGCGGTGCCTCCGCTGGGCACCAGAACGCCGGCCCCGAAGGTCTTGTCCGAGGGGACGAGGGTCCCCCCGTCGGTCCTGCGGTAGTGGACACGGTAGCTCTCGATCTGCACGTCCGCGAAATGCTGCGGATCGGACTGGCCCGGGTTCTTCAGGTGGCTCGTCAGGCGGATCGTGTTGATCTGGATCGGCGCCACCGTGCCCACGTTCACGAAGCCAGGCTGAAGCTGGATGTCCGTCGTGATGAAGACGGGCGATTCCGTCTCGCCCTGTTTGTTGGTGCACGCGCTCGAAAAGAGCGCGGAGAGGACGATGACTGAAACGCAGAGGACTTTGTTCATGTCGTTCGACCTCTCTAGGACCGGAGAATCCGGGGCGTAATGAAGATGAGCAATTCGTCGTGCTTCTCGGTGCGGGTCTTGTTCTGAAACAGATTGCCGAGGATGGGGATTTTCCAGAGGCCGGGGATCATGTTGGTCTGGTCCTGGTCGTTGATCTGGAAGATGCCGCCGATGACCGTCGTTCCGCCGTCGCGCACCAGGATCTGCCCCTTGTACTCGCGGATCGTCAGCGGGACGTTGGTTCCGAGCGCGAGGTTCAGAGCGACCGCGGGCTCGCGCTTGGAGACCTGAACGTCGAGCAGGACCGTTCCCTCATTCGTGATCTGAGGCGTGACCGTGAGGCGAAGTGTCGCGTCGACGTAGATGACGGTCGTCGTGTTGTTGACGTTGGTCTGAACAGGAATCTGAACGCCCGACTGGATCGACGCGGCCGTGTTGGTGAGCGCGGCGACCTTGGGCGAGGAGATGATCTTCAGAAGCCCCTGGTTCTCCGCCGCGGTCAGCGCGATGTCGAGGCTGAACGTGTCGAGGATGTTTCCCAGCCGGATCGAGGCGACCGTCGGTCCTGAGCCGAGGCCGACCCGGCCCGATCCGACGATGTTGTTCGGGAAGACAAGGTTCGTCGTGTTGCCGTGGGCGACGTCCGCGTTGCCGTTGACTCCCCAGTTGATGCCGAGGCTGCGGCCGAGCGACTTCGTGGTCTCGACGATCCGGGACTCGATCATCACCTGCGGCGTCGCCGTGTCGAGCTGGTCGATCAGCTGGAGAACCGCGGAGAGGTACGTCGGGATCTCGCGGATAATGAGCGTGTTCGTCCGCGCGTCGATCACGATGTCGCCGCGCTTGGACATGACGCTCTTGATGGTCGGCGAGATCTCACCCGCCCGGGCGTAGGAGAGCTTCTTGATGAGTGTTCGCGTCGGCTCGGCGGCCTGCCGCGCCTCCGCGAGCCTGGCGCGGTCGGACTGCTCGGCCTGCAGCTTCGCGGTCGTCGCGATCCGCATGATGTTGTTCTCGAGCACGTAACCGAGCCCGTTCTGCTTCAGGATGAGGTCGAGGGCCTGGTCCCAGGGCACGTCTTCGAGTTGCACCGTCACGGTGCCGCGCACCTCCGGGTCGACCACGATGTTTAACTGCGTCAACTGCGAGATGGTGCGGAAGACGTCCTTGATGTCGGCGTCTTTCAGGTCGAGCGAGATCGGTTCGCCGGTGAACTGGGTCTGCGCCTCGGTGATCGTCTTCGGCTGAAACGCCGCGTTCTGCGCGGGCGATCCGGCCCCGGCGGGGCGACCGGTGTCTTCCTGCTGCAGGACCGCAGCGGCCCCCTCGAAGAGCGCCTCTTCGCGCGCGGTGCCTGGCCTTGAGGGGGCGGTCGTCGTGCGGGAGGCCTTGCGCGAGGGCTTGATCCCTCCTGCCGTCCTCGCGGAGGACCCCTCCGTCGAGGCGGTCCGGATGGCCTCGTCGGCGCGGGCGTGGAGAGTGGAATCCGTCAGAGGGGCGGGTGGAACGCGGCGCGAAGGCGTGTCAACCATCGGCGCGGGCGCAGGAGCCGCTACCGCGACGCGCACCGGCGGTGCGGGAGCAGTAACGGGAACCTCGTGCATCGGCACCGGTTCGGTGACAGCGGGTCGGACGGGAGCCGCGGGCGCCTCCCTCTTCGCCGCTTCCCGCACGGGCTCGGCGGTGCGCTTCGGAGCGGCCGGAGGCGGCTCGGGGGCGAGGACGACGGGGGCGGGGTCTGCGGGATCCGGCGTCTCAGGCTTCTCAGTGGCACTTCGCGCGGGGGCGGCGGCGATGCGGGTGCGCGATCCCCGCGAGGAAACCCTGGGCGGCGCGGCGGGGGCGGCAACGGCGGCGACCGCCGGCCCCGTCGGAGGCGCGGTCACCCCCGACCCTCCGACGACGACCGCGAGCCTCTCGCCGTCCGCCCGGATCGAGTACGGCGTTGGCCGCGAAAGATCGAGGACGATGCGCGTGATCATGTCGGGCGACGTCGAGAACTGAGAAACCCGGATCCGGGTGACGAGATCGCTTTTCACGACGATGGCGCGGCGGCGCAGGTCGTTCTTCACTCCCGGAAGGTCGACCACGACGCGCGGGGGGTTTTCGAGGGCGAACGTCTTCGGAGCGAACGCGCCATCTCCGAGGAGACTCACGACCACCTCTCCATTCGAGGAGGTCGCACGGATTTCTTCCAGCGAATGCGCGGGCTCGCCCCGCGGCTCCCGAGCGCGTCCGATGTCTTCGGTCGCGACGACGGCGACGGGCGCCAGAGCCGCGGCCATCCCGGAATCCGCGGCAGCGGCCACTTCGGAGCTCTCGAAGGAGAGCGCGAGACCCTGCCCGAGGCTCCGGATGTCGAAGCGGGCTCCCTCGCGGTGACCGACCGTCAGCCGGGTGACCTGCTTGCCCATTTCGGTGATCGGCTCGACGCGGATCGACTGTACGAGCGATCCCGTGACGGCCGGGGTCGTGAATTTCTCAGAAAGAGCGATACCCGGGAGGTCGACCACCAGGAGGTCGGGGCGGGGCTCGTACGCGGTGTAGAGAAGGGGGGCATCCGCGGAGAGGACCAGCCGCGCGCCGTCGCCATCTTCCGTAAAGGCCGCTTCGTTGACGCGAGCCGAGACTCGGGCCGTCTTCGAGCTCGAGGAGCCGGCAGGAGTCGCGGCGGCGGCCTCCGTTGCGGTACCGCGGCTGCGCGACGCGCACCCGATGACCCCGGCGAGCGCCAGACCCGCGAGCAGCCGCGCGGCAAGCGCGTAACCGGACGGCCCGGCAGCCGTTGATTCCGCCCGGTCCGCCCGCAGAGTCGCGGACCTAATCCATGCCATTCGCATCGTTCCTCCCGTCGCGGTGGATGTCTTCATTCGGCCGCTCAAGATTTGGTCATCACGTTCAATTGTTTCGTCACGTCGCGGAACGGTTTGACGCTCTGCGGGTCGTTTAAGTTCTGGCGAAATCCGACTTCATTCGGTCCGACGCGCGTGACTTCTCCGTCGAAGAGAAGGTCGCCCGAGCGCAGGAGATAACTCTTGTTGTCCGTGCCGCGGATCTGAGCGACGTAGCCCGATCGCGTTTTCCAGATTCCCTGGATCGTCACATCGTCGACGCCGATCCCTGCGATGCCCGGTGGCCTGGGCCCGCCGCCGCGGTTCTCCGACCGCACGAGCAGGGAGCGGAACGGATCCCGGCGGCCGGCAGGGTCATAGGTATAACCGCGGCCGGAGAGAGTCGGATCTTCCACTTCGATCGCCGGACCGGCCCCTGGGGCGGGAGCGGGAGCGGGCGCGCCGGGGACGCCGGGGGTCGTCGAGACCGGGACGATCGCGGCCGCGGCCGCGATCGGAGTCGGCACCGGGGCCGGAGGAGCCGCGGGCTTCCTCTGCGCGGACGCGGCGGCAACCCCGAGAAAAAGCGCGGCGAGAACGGAAGTTACGGTTTTCATTCGATTTTTCCGGCCGCGTCCTGGGTCTTGTTGCGGTTCGCCTGAACCCTGGCCGCGGCCCCGGCGGCCGCTGTCGGCTTACCGGCGCCCGCCCCGGCCTTGGACGCGTCGTCGCCCGTGTAGATGAAAGTCTTCGCGGTGAAGCTCGCGCTGATCGACTTGCCGGACGCGGCCGTCTCCAGACCCGCGACCTTCATGTCCTCGACGTTGATGATCCGCGAGAAGCGGCTCATCCGGTCGAAGAAGAGCGCCAGGTTGTGGTACGTCCCGTCGAGCGAGATTTCGATCGGATACTCCGAGTAAAAGTCCTTCCCGATCGGCTCGCCGGGGGTGAACTTCTTCAGGCTGAAGTCGCCCTGCCGCGTCAGGGTCTCGATCCGCTTGATCAGGTCTTCCGTGTTGCGTGCGGATGGCAGGATCTGAAGGAGCTTCGCGAGCTCGAGCTCCAGCCGCTTGACCTCTTCCCGGAACTGGGAGAGCTTGCGCTCAGCCGCGCGGCCCTTGTTAATCTCGTCCTGAAGGCCCTTCAGTTCGTCGGTCTTCCGCGCGATGTCCTGGTTGATTCCGCGAAACCAGAAGTAGTGGACGGCCACGGCGAGAGCGAGGCCGATGCCGACCCCGATCAAGGCCGCAACCCACCACTTCTTCTCTTCGAGCTTTAATTCGATGGCCATGGCCTAGGCCTTCGCCTTGCCGGCCACGGGAGTGGCGGCGGGCGTCGATCCGGGAGCGCCTGAAGCGACGCCGGCCGGAACCGTGGCGGTTCCCGCCGGGCGGAACACGAGCGTCATCTCCCAGTTGTAGGTGCCCTGCTGCGTGCCGCCTTCCTGCCCGAGGTTCTTGAACACGGGCTCGGCGAAAAACGGGCTCTTCTTGAGGTTTTCGAGATACGTCGCCACGGCGTTCGGCGACAGGGTCTTTCCGCGCATCGTCAGGAGATTGCCCGTCGCATCCAGGCTCGAAAGCCAGACGAGGTCGGGCAGCGCGCGGGAGATCTCGTCCATCAGCCGGACCGGGCCCTTCTGGTTCGTCTTCAGCTGGTTGATGAGGTTGATCTTCTCCTCGAGGCTCGCCTTCTTCAGCTCGTAACCCTTCACT
>JBBQDF010000170.1:0-6382 GCA_038319475.1 Thermoanaerobaculia bacterium | reverse complement strand
CGGGCCGGCGGCAATCCCGAAAGGGCGGCTGCCGGCGGCGGGGATCGAAAACTCGGTGATGACGCCCGCGATGGTGATCCTCCCGATCTTGTTGCCCGTATGCTCTGAGAACCAGAGGGCGCCGTCCGGGCCGGCGGCAATCCCCAAAGGGGTGCTGAGGGTGGTCGGGATCGCAAACTCGGTGATGCTGCCCGCAGTGGTGATCCTCCCGATCTTGTTGGCCTGTTCCGTGAACCAGAGGGCGCCGTCAGGACCGGCGACTATCCCGAAAGGATTGCTACTGGCGGTCGGGGTCGTAAACTCGGTGATGACGCCCGCGGTGGTGATCCTCCCGATCTTGTTGCTATTATTTTCCGTGAACCAGAGGGCACCGTCCGGGCCGGCGGCAATCCCAGTAGCCCCGCTGTTTAAGGTCGGAATCGTAAACTCGGTGATGACGCCCGCGGTGGGGATCCTCCCGATCTTGGTGGCGAATACGTTCTCGGTGAACCAGAGGGCGCCGTCCGGACCGGCGGCAATCCCGTAAGGCTTGCTGATTAAGGTCGGAATCGCAAACTCGGTGAAGACGCCCGTGGTGGTGATCCTCCCGATCTTGCTGCCCGAACTCTCTGTGAACCAGAGGGCGCCGTCCGGGCCGGCGGCAATCCCTATAGGGTGGCTGTCGGCGGTGGGGATCGAAAACTCGGTGAAGACGCCCGCGGTGGTGATCCTCCCGATCTTGTTGCCAAGGTCTTGGGTGAACCAGAGGGCGCCGTCCGGGCCGGTGGCGATCCACGTGGGTTGGCTGCCGGCGGTCGGGATCGCAAACTCGCTGAAGGTCTGACCCGAGGCGACGGCGGCCAGGACCACGCCCAACAGGGCCACGAAAAAGACCCGGGGTTCGCCGACATATTTTTTCATTCACGCCCTCTGTGCTCCGCCGGTGGAATGAGTCCGACCGTCAGCCTTTTCCCGCGTTCGAGTCCCGTCGACCCCGCCATTCACGCTGGTCGCCTGGTACTGGACGTTCTCCACCTGCGACGACCGGAGAGAAATGGGCGAAAACAGGAGTCCCGCTCGGTGAGCGGTCGAGGCGGCCTTCGCCCGGGGCGATGACGTCGGGGTTCCAGCCGGGTCTGAAGGGCTCGTCATCGGCTGCATGGCCCATTCGACCTGAGTGATTTTCTCCAAAGCGCCTTCGCCTGAGCCGACGCCGCCCACATCATGGAGATGAACTTTGCGGCGGCAGGAACGGTACCCGTCCGGCCGACCGGTTCGAAGCGCGATTGGCTGGGGGCTGTGGGCAGGTTTCCGCTGGTTTCTCGCCTGGTCAGTCTCACGCCTTCAGATACGAACGCAGCGCTCGGATGAGCAACTCCGCCGTGGTCACCTTTTCCTTGACCGCGCGGTCGCGCATTTTTTCCCACAGTTCGCCTGAAAGTCCGGGGCGATCCGTCGCGCGCCTTCCGGCGGTGCGACTGCGCTTTCCCTTCTCATCGGGATTGACGCCGACCCAGACGGTTCCCAGGGGCACGTCGCTTTTTTCGATGAGCTTGCTCAGATGAGCGGCACGGATGAGGGACGGCAACAGGCTCGGGGACGGCGGCGGGCCGACGAGCCTCACGACATCGAGCGAGGTGAAGGGCCGGCCGCCGCGGGCCAGGGCGCCCACCGCGACCTTTGCTGCCCGGTTCCATTCGGCTCCGGCTTCGATACCCAGAGACTGCGGACGTTCGATCGGGGCTTTCGTTGCCGGGGGGGCATTTGCGCGCGCCTTTGGCATGGGTTACCGAGCCCTCTTTCCTGGATTGAATCCAACTTGGACCAGGAGACGCGAAGCGGATGGAGAGAGTCCAACCCCACCCTCAACCCCGGACGAAAGAGTCTTCGAAGGCGAGGCAGGGCGGCTCGAAGCGCCCGGTCCGGTCAGGCGATCCGGCCAATCCCTCCGAGCCAGCCCCCGTGCGGATGCCCCCGGGATCGCGGACCTTGGCAAGCCCCCCCCGGGGTGAGTAGCGTTTCGGTTGCGACACGGGGTCGGGTTCGTCTGTACGGTAGCCGACATTCACCACACGCTATTACATCGCGCCGCCTGAGAGGACGGGTTTTCGCTCCGGGCCCCGGAATTCGGCCCCTCGAGTGATCCCCGGTGTCGATCGCCTCCCGATAACGCGACGATTTCTTGCCGGGTTGCCGCCCGCGGGATCCGGTTTTCGCGGCCACCGCGGGACTCCCCCTGCTGGCCCGGTCAGCGGGCGTGCGGTTGCCCTGGTTCAGAACTTGAGCGCCGGCATTAACCGAACCGGGGCCGGAACCTCGATCGCGGCGTCGCGGTAGGGTGAGCTCGCCCGGCGTCGGATCTCTCAGCGAATCCGTAAACGAGGCGAACAGACGGCCGCCCGGCCCCGTCAGCGGGCGCGAAACTCCGGGAGTCTCAACGGCGGGCGCCGGGATCTTGGTCTGTTTCCGGCAGCAGCGGAAGCCGGATCACAAATTCGCTCCCGCGCCCGACTCCGCCGCTCGAAGCCTCGACGCGTCCGCCGTGGAGCTCGACGATCGCGCGCACGACTGCGAGGCCTACGCCGAGCCCTTCATCGCTTCCCGTGGCGGGCCGTTTCTCCTGCACGAAGAGCTCGAAAATTCCGGGGAGGACTTCGGGCGAGATCCCGGACCCCTCGTCGCGAACGCGAATGACCACCTCGTCCATCTCCCGGCCGGCTGTCAGCCAGATCGTCGCCGCTCTTTCGCTGAACTTGGCCGCGTTGATGAGAAGGTTCGAGATCGCCTGCGCCAGCCGGTTGATGTCTCCCGAGGCCGCAAGCGGCTCCCGGGACAGCGTCATGGCGAGATCGTGATCGCCTTTCTGAATGACCGGGTTCGCGATCTCGATGGCGAGGCTCACGGCCGACATCACATCGATCCGGGTCCTGTTCACCCGGATTTTTCCATGCCTCATTCTCGAAACGTCGAGCAGATCGTCCATGAGACGTGTCAGGTGCGCCGTCTGTCTTTCGACCACGCTGCGGCCCCACTCCCGCTGAGAATCGGAGAGACCGGGGGAGCGCAGCAACTCGGCTGCCCCCGCGATCGCGCCGAGCGGATTTCTCACCTCGTGCGACAACATGGCGAGGAACTCCTCCTGGCGACGGGAGGCTTCCTGCGCCGCCTTCGCCGTCTGCTTCGCCTCCGTGACGTCTCGAAGTATGGAGAGGTGCCGGTCGGGGGCTATGTTGGCGACCGCCGAGAACTCGACGTCGCGAATCTCGCCGTCGGCGCGGCGCAGCCGGAACTCGCCGCGAGCGCGGCCCACGTCGACAAACCCGCTCCACGCGGCGGCGACGTCGAACCCCGGGACGCTGAAGTCTGACACCGATCTGCCGATGATCCGTGCGGGCGAAAGGCCCATCAGTCTTCCGGCTGCCGGGTTGGCGTCCGTGTATCGACCGGCGCCGTCGGCCACGAGCATCGCATCGAGAGCCCCCTCGAAGAGACCGTCGAGCGCGGACCTCGGGCTTCTGCGGGAACGCACGGCGCTGGCTTCCGACGGGACGTGCCGAACGGACGGAGAGACACGTGCCGTCGAGGTCTTCCTGAAGGACATGTGTGGAATAAAGAATTTGACCACCGGCCCGCGCCGGTGTCGGTACGGGTCCGCACACGTCCGCGTACGGAGAAGCACGTACGGAGAAGCACGTACGGAGAAGAGAGGTGCTGTCCTCGAAATCCTGGCCGGGGATAGCCGCCGGCTTGCCGGTCTTACCCGATCAGGCGGTCGTACTCCGACCGGATCGCGCGAGAACACTCGCACGACGCCTTTTCCAGTCGGACTCGATGGGCGATCCGCATCCGGCCGCGCCGATATCGGATGTACCCGGCTCGCTGGAGGATGCTGGCCGCCGTGATGACGGAAGCGCGGCGGACCCCGAGCATCGCGGGAGAAACTCGTGCGTCAAAGGAAACTCGCCACCCTAGACGCGATCGTGCGTCATCACCCAGCGGGCGCATCGCTGATCGATGGGATGAAGGCGGTTGCACGCGCCCGCTTGCGCGATCTGCGAGAGCAGCGCCTGCGTGTAGCGCTGGAGAATCGCTAGGAGGGGGCCCGCTGTCCCCGTCCTTTCCCTGAGTACGGAAGCCGGCAGGGTCGCGGCCTTCCCGTCCACCTGCACGAAGACCTCGACCGGCATCGAGTGGGTCCCGAGAAAGACCGGCGCCCGACCAGGCCCCTCGTTGCCGATGGTGGCGATTTCGACCCTCGATCCGGCCTCGATGGTCGTGATCATCGCGGCGACGGCGGTCCTGGGGAAAGTAACGCGGGACATGAGGTGTGCGGCGCGTGAAGGACCTTGCGGCGCTCGAGGTGCACGAACTGGAGAGACGGCCGTATCCGCTCGTACTCGGTGCGCGGCAAAGCCGCGAGAACGCGATTTTTATGGCCGGGAAGAGGACGCGGTTTGCCCATCGAGCAGCTCAAGGGGGTCACCGCGCGGAAAAACCAGGGCCGGAGGAGTACCGAACGCCAACTCGCCGCAGCGTACGGCGTCGTACGCACGCCGCGCGCCCTTTTCCCTCGACCGGGCTTTCAGAGCGAGCTGCATGGCATGCGGCAGCCTGTCGCGCCGACGTTTGCCAGCACAGGAAGACCCGGGGACTGTCACCAGACGGGCACGAATCCTGCTGACAGGACTCGGCAAAGGAGAATTCAAATGCTGCTCACAATCGGAATCATCCTGCTGATCTGCTGGGCTCTCGGTCTCTTCGCTTTTCACGTCACCGGCGGGCTAATTCACATCCTCATCGTTCTGGCGGTCATCGCGATCATCGTCCATCTCTTCCGCGGACGCACGGTCGTTTAAGGCCCGAGGGCCGGCTGGTCGCTCGGGGTCGAATGCCGGACGAGTCGGACGATTCCTGGCCGCCCGACCGGTATCGCGCCGGCGGAGGCGACTGGATTCGAAACGAAAAGACAGGAGCTTTAATGGCAGACCAACCCATCGGTACGCCGGGAGATATCGGTCGAAACCCGCCCGGAGAACTTGGCCGGAACCCGCCGGTCGCCGGCGCGGCGGAGAGCCTGCGGCGGGAAGGGACGTCGATGGCCGAGCAGATGTCCGGAATGCGGTCGGAGGTCGCCGGGAAACTCGGCGAGTTGAGCGACGGCGCCCGCGATGCGATCTCGGAAAACCCGTGGACGGCGTCGCTCACCGTCTTCGCGGTGGGGCTCGTGACCGGAGCCATCCTCGGAGCCCTGTTCAACCGCGATTGACGCGCGTCGCCTCCGACATCGCGGACGCGCGAGGCTGCGCGTCCGCGGTGTCCCCTCCCCGTTCAACGACTAACGCTTAACCCTTAACGCTTGACACTCAGCGCTCAGCGCTTAACGGTTGAGAGGCTTGCTCAGGAAATCCAGGAACCCGTCGCAGATCGCGAGCTCTGGGGTGTCCCCTTCTCCTCGCGCGATTTCCAGTCCCTGCGGCGCCCGGCAGAGGTAGAAAAACCCGGGGCCGCCTCTCCGGTTCGTCGGGGAGACCCCGCCCTGGTAATCCTCGGAGACCTCCAGAAGCTGGCGGAGCTTGTCCGCTTCGGCGGGATCGCGGGTGTAGCAAAGCAGGCGCAGCTGACCGCCCGTGCGCTTGGCGAGACCCTCGGCGATCCGTCTGTCGGTGGCGTCGTTCGCGTCTTCGGTTGTCAGCACCATGGGCGGAGCTTAGATCAAACTCCGCGCGGCGCAGGTGAGGAAAAAGCCGCCCCATCGATTTTTCTGGTCGGCGTTACGGCCTGTCCAGGGGGCGGCGCGGTATTCCCGGAAGAGGTATCGCCGCGCCACCCGTTGGACATCCGCCGCGGTGATCGGGAAGAGCTCGAAGGTCCTTGTCGAGCGCTTCGCCGTATCGATGTACGTCTCGAAGCGCGACAGGGTATTCGCCAGATGCAATCCAGGCCGGCCTCCGCCGGCCGGCGTGAACCTGTCAGATGTGGATCCGGGGTCCGCCGAGTCGCCCGTCGCGCGGGATTTCGCCGCGGAAGTGTAATCGGCGGAGAAAGGAGACCGAAACGAGGCGGAGCATCCCGGACCGCCCCTGGCGGCGGAGAGAGAGGCGGAGAGAAGAGATCGTCGCTGCGGTCCGACCGCGTCACGCACGCCGCGACGCGCGCGAGCTCTCCCTCGCGGGCTCAGTGCTCCGGGGCTCGGCGGACCAGCGCCCCTCCTTGTTCTTCCACGCCCACACGGCGTGGCCGTGGCCGCAGAACGCCTCCTGCTTTCGGGAGGAGCCTTTCGCCGAGAGGATGACGTGGCTCGCGCATCCCGAGTGACAGCATCCGAGCGTTGTCATAAGGACCTCCCTGTGTCCGTCCCCGATACCGGAATGGACCTTGTCACGCGGCGGCGCGATGATGGTGT
>JBBQDF010000169.1:0-6382 GCA_038319475.1 Thermoanaerobaculia bacterium | reverse complement strand
AGTCAGGGAAAGCAGGCGAGGACGAGCGCCGCTTTCGATCAACGCTCTTACGAGATAGTAGAGCTGCCGTTCCGCTCCCCCCTGCCCAAGGGTTCCGCTCACAAAAGCGACCCGCACACCCTGAAGAGATTTACGAGGCGTGTCAGGTTCGGTGAGGCGCCACACCGACCCTTCGGGACTTCTCGCCGGCGAAGTCACAGGGCCGGACTCCCGGTAATCCAAGCGTTCGCCGCCGGAGCCCGACCCGACGGCGTTACATAGGCATCGTATCGGGGCCCTAGTGCGGCCGCGGACGACCGTTCGGACGGCCTGGTCCCGTATAAGAGAACGGTCGCAGCCATGACGAGAAACCATGGACCTTTCCCGGACAAATCGATGGATACGTACGCCGATGCGAGAACACACGTCACGAAAAGACCCAGCACAAACTGGCCCTCTCTTCGCTTTCTCCATCCCGCTAAGGCGAAAGAAAGAACAAATGCCACATGGACAGCGCCTCCGACCGCTCCGCTCTCGGACAGAGTTCGAATCCATCCGGAGTGGGCGGGGCGGGGAATGCCGATGCCGTAGTTTCCCATGCCCGCTCCGTTTCTCAGTCTCAGCCAGTGCCAAGAGAATCCTCCCGTTCCCACACCGAGCCATGGATGCGACTGGAACATGCGAAGGCCACCGATGAGGAGATCGCTGCGTCCGGAAGTTCGGTCCCTGGCGTTGGAGGTCTTGTCCAGGAGGAGCGAGATTCGTTCGATCGAGTGCTCGACCCGATCATTGAACACGATGTAAACAGAAATGCCAATGGTGAGACAGGCGGCGACGAATCCTACCCGCAGCCGGACGCTCTTCATGCGGAATAATATGAAAAGGATACAGAAGATATTGACGACGAGTCCTCCGCGGCTCCCGCCGAGAAACACCCAACCCGAGTTGATGATTGCCAGAAGCGCCAGCACGAAGCGTCCGCGCGGGGAGGCTCGCTCCATTCCGAGGCATATCGAGAAGAGTCCGCAGAGCGGCATAAACGCAATACTGTTCGGGTTGAACGCGTGCTCGATGCCCCATGTCTGGGAGGACTCGAACAACAGGTCATAGCCCCGGACGAAGAAGACCAGGCCACCGAGCGCGGCCACGGTGCCGTTCGTGAACGCCAGGTTCGTCCAAATCTCCGTGTCCGTTGCCACTCGCCAGAAATAAATCAACAGTCCGAACGCGACGAACACCTCGAGGATCTGCTGGACGCCCGTTGAGAACGCCGGCGTCCACAGGAGACCTCCCGCCATGACCACCAGTAAGAGCTGGAGCAAACGGGAAGGCACCTCCGTGCGGGTGAAGACGAACCGGACATGCAGTGCCATGACTATAAGAAGCCAGTAGTTGAGCGTGTTCCAGCGCAGGAGCCCGCCAGTCACAATAAGCGCCTGGGTCAGGGGCTCAATGGTACAGAGAAGCCCGATCCCGAGAGCGCCAAGCGACGGGCTCTTCAGTCCGGCCACCGCTGCACAGAAGCCCACTATCGTCAGGAGCATCACCGGAATTTCAATCCCTGTCACGAACCCGACTGGCCAGATTGCCCCTATCAACAGGAGAAATCGGAACCCCCATCTTCTCGACGATGTCGGAGCAGAAATCCGTAGATCCGGCAAAGCTCCGCCGATCCACCCGCCGGCGGAGGGCTGCGGGCTAGCCATTCAGAAAACCCGAGCTCTCGCGTTCACGATCGGGAGATCTTTACTCAAACTCTTTTGAACCCCGACTCAGCGTGTCGCGACTGAGTCCGACCCATTGCCAACAGTTTCCCGGTCCTGAAGACCTTGCTGCCGGCGACGGAACGGCGGCGACTTCACCACTTCCAGGGGAAGCCCTTGAATCCCAACTCCGCGGGCGTCCGGCCCCGAACTGCAGGGGGTCCGGTCGATGGTCGACCCCAAGCTGCGTCCTCACTGGACCGCGCTCTCGCGGAGGGGGGCCATCATCCACGAGGCCTCCGGATGCAGGATCGAATCGACTTCGCTATGGCCCCCTGCTACGTCCAGGGGAACTTTGTCCGAGTCATATCGCGGGCTCGATCGATCTCCCCAGATGAACGCACGGAAGTGTAGAGAGTAGAGACCGGCGTTCAGCCACAGAGGTGGGAAGCCCAACCTTAACTCGTATTCCTGGCTCGATTCGAGTGAAAGGCCGAGAGATTGGCTGTCGTGCGAAATACGGAAGACCACGCGCCCCTGCATGTCTTCGACGATGCAGACGAGCTGAAAACCGGAAGTTTCGCGGGCCACCCGAAAGACTGTGCTCACCTCGCACGGCTCCGACTGTTGGATTGTGTTCGCGGCGTTCGAAGTCTTTCCGAAAATCGTGACTTTTTCGAACCCGGCGCTGCCGGATCGGTCGATTCCGGGGTCGGGCGATTCCTGAAAGGCACCGATCATCTTGAAGTACGTCTCGACGCAGCTTCCGATGTCGCCCGACACCGCGAGACCTCCCGCATCGAGAACGAGTCCCCGCGTGCAAAGAGAACGAACGGCGGCCATGTTGTGGCTGACGAGCAGAACAGTGCGGCCGAGCTTTGCCACATCCTCCATTTTGCCCAGACACTTTTTCTGAAAAGTGACATCGCCGACCGCCAGAACCTCGTCAACGAGGAGTATCTCCGGCTCGAGGTGGGCGGCAACGGAAAAGGCAAGTCGAAGATACATACCTGTCGAGTAGTGCTTCACGGGGGTGTCGATAAAGCGATCGATTTCGGCGAAAGCGACAATTTCGTCGAACTTGCGGAGGATTTCCGCGCGCTTCATGCCGAGAATGGCACCGTTCAAAAAAAGATTTTCGCGACCGGTGAGTTCCTCATGAAACCCGGTACCGACTTCCAGGAGGGATCCCACCCGTCCGTGGATCTCGGCGAATCCCGTGGTGGGCTCCGTTATCCGAGACAAGATTTTCAGCAGCGTGCTTTTGCCGGCGCCATTTCGGCCGATCACGCCGACGACCTCCCCGGCGTTGACATCGAAGCTCACGTCTTTCAGCGCCCAGACCTTATCGTCAGATGACGCGCCTTTGCCGCGCCGCATCATGCGACGGTACGGCGCCGCCGCAAGATCGACGACCGTCTCGCGGATCGTCTTGTAGTTGGCCCGGCGGCTGCCGATTCGGTACTCTTTACCGAGGTCCCGCGCCCGGATCGCGCCGGCGCTCATTTGTCTATCCGCCCATGAAAACCCTCAAACGACATCCGCGAAGGTCCTTTCCATCCGGCGAAAGTAAAAGGCACCCGTGATGAGCAGAGTCATCGCCACAAGAGCACTCACGAGCAGCATGGAACCGGGCCGCGGACCCCTCCCGAGCAGGCTCCACCGGAAGCCTTCCACCACTCCGGCCATCGGGTTCAATCCGTAGATCCAGGCAGGCAGACCCATCTCGGCGAGCTTCGCCGAAACCTTGCTGGCGGGGTATATGACAGGTGTAACAAAAAGCCAGAGCTGCACGAAGAACGGCACCACGTAGCGGATGTCGCGGTACTCGACGTTCAACGCCGAAAGCCACAGACCCACGCCCAGAGTCAGGCAAACGAGGAGCAAAAGAAACAGAGGAAAGGCGAACACGGAGATTGTCGGCGGAATCCGGTAAAAGGCCATCAGTCCAAAGAGGAAAACAAACGCAACGCCAAAGTCGACCAGACCGCTGAACACGGACGCACCCGGTATGACCAGCCGCGGAAAGTAGATTTTACGTACGAGGTTCGAGGATGCGACGAGGCTCTGAGAAGATTTGTTGAGTCCGTCGGCGAAAAAGGTCCACGCGAGCAGGCCCGCGTAGGAAAAAACCGGGTACGGAAGACCGTCGGAGCCTATGTTGGCGAGCCTCCCAAAGAAAATGGTGAAGACGACCATCGTCATCAAGGGCTGAAGGATGGCCCATGCGGCTCCGAGTGCCGTCTGCTTGTATCTGAGCTTTACATCGCGCCAGATCAGGAAGTACAGCAGCTCGCGATATGCCCAGACCTCGTCCAGCCGCAGAGAAGCCCACCCCCGCGAAGGGCGGATGTGGATGATCGGAACTTCGTGCCGGATCGCGGGGACGGGAACGGCGCTCACGCGTTCACGCCTTCACGACGTTTGATTGCGGCCGGCGATATATCCCGCGCGAGTCGACGATGAGCGGAGAGCTTCGTAGAACCAGGTCGTAATCGACCCCGGAATGGTCCGTGACGATTACGGCGGCATCCTGCGCCGACAGGAGTTCGGGGGTCAGCGGCTGCGAATCCATCGGCTTCAACAGGGGCCAGGAACGCATCTTCGGGGTTCGGGGAATGTGGGGGTCGTGGTAGCTGATGTCGGCTCCCATGCGAAGAAGAGCGTTGATGATTTCGAATGCGGGGCTCTCGCGTGTGTCGTCCACGTCCTTTTTGTAGGAGAGCCCGAGGATGAGAATCCTGCTGCCCTTCACCGCCTTGCCCCGTTCGTTCAACGCGAACTGGAGCTTCTCCAGAACGTAATGCGGCATCTGGACGTTCACTTCTCCCGCGAGCTCGATGAACTTTGCCGTCACGCCGTATTCCCGCGCTTTCCAGGCGAGATAGAAGGGATCCAGGGGAATGCAGTGGCCCCCGAGGCCCGGGCCCGGATTGAAGCGCATGAATCCGAACGGCTTGGTCGCCGCTGCCTCCAGCACGTCCCAGACGTCGATTCCCATTCGGTCGAATACGGTCTTCAGCTCGTTGACGAGTGCAATGTTGACGGCCCGAAAGATGTTCTCGACGAGCTTGGAGGCCTCGGCCGTCCGCGCGCTGTCTACGCGCACCGTACGGGCGATCACCTGGTCGTACAGCGCCTGCGCAAGGTCTCCCGACACGGGATCGACGCCCCCCACGATCTTGGGGATGGTGGCCGTCGCATAGCTCTTGTTCCCGGGATCTTCGCGTTCCGGCGAGAACGCGAGAAAAAAGTCCTCGCCGCACTTCAAGCCCGTCTCCTCGAGGAGCCCGCGGACGAGAACGTCCGTCGTTCCCGGGTAGGTGGTTGATTCGAGAATGACCAGCTGACCGCGGCGCAGCCGTCTGGCGATTTCCGTGACGGTCTTAACGACGAAGCTCATGTCGGGCTCACGCTGGGGCGTCAGCGGGGTCGGGACGCAGATGATGAGAGCGTCGGGATCGGCGACGCGGGCGAAGTCGGACGTGGCGACGAAAAGACCCGCGCGGGTCACGGCGCCGACCCGATCCGGGTCGAGGTGCTTGATGTAACTCGCCCCCTTGCCGAGAGCGTCGATCTTTTCCGGATCTACGTCGAAGCCGAGGACTGAAAATCCCTTCTCGGCGAACGTGAGCCCGAGAGGAAGGCCGACGTAACCGAGTCCCAGAATTCCGACCCGGGCGGCCTTCTGATCGATCTTCTTCTGCAGCTCGCCCGCCACCGACTCGACCGTCATTTGCGACATGTCATTCTCCGGTTCCCGATTTCCGGCGCCTCGGTGGAAGACCGAATTCCCCGTGCCGACGTGCGCTCTCCCCCGGACGGAATCCGGGGCATTGCGCTCCCGCCCGTCGGCACCTCTCCCGAACTCCGCCTGCGAAATGCAGAAAGCCGCTCCTGTCCGATGATCGCGCGGCTCCGATGCGGACCGAACCCGGGACGCCTGGCCGGTGGAAGTCGAGTGTTTAGAACGTATAAGCATATCATGTGCCAGGGGCAGCGGAGGGTTGCGGAGTGGCGGCCGAAGCTGGAACGCCCTCGTTTTCGAAGGTCGCTCGCCCGGGGCGTACCGGCTGTCCCGCGACCGTGCGCACGGTGAGAGTTCGCTGCCCCGCAAGCCCCGTCACGGGAACGAGCACGCTCGTCCGCCCCGCAGGGAGCAGGACGCGCCCCCTTGAGTAGCCGTCCCACCCCCAGACCACGAACGCCGGAGCCGAAGAATCGAGATCGACCGTGAGCCGCTGTCCCATCGTCTTTTCCGGATCGAGGCAGAGCGCCAGTTCTCCTTCGGCCGACCAGACGGGCTGCGACTCGAGCGCGCCTCTCTGCGATTCCAGGGCCCGGCCCACCGCCGAAAGCTCCAGCCGGTTTCCGAGCGCCCTCGCGACGTTCCGGCGCGCGAGCAGCACGTTGCAGGACTCCTGGTCCGCCGGCGCAATCGCCTCGAGCGCGAGCCACGCTTCGCGCGAGCGCCCGCCCGCAAAATGCGACCGCGCTATTTCCAGAAACACCCGCGTCCAACGCGGCCGGTCGACGGCGGCGCCGCGCACGGCCATCTCGCCTGCGGCGTCGAGGTCTCCCGCGAGCGCCCGAACCCGGGCGCGCACGGTGTCCGGCACCCCGCTCAACGTCTCGACCACGCGAAGGAGCAGCGCACCATCGATGTCCGCCTGACGGCCCTCCAGAAAATACTGCGTCAG
>JBBQDF010000168.1:0-6413 GCA_038319475.1 Thermoanaerobaculia bacterium | reverse complement strand
TGGTCGGGAGCAACGGGGGCGTCCGTGCATCCGTCGGGATCGGACCACCGGACGCGGGAAAAAGCGCTCGAATAGACGGCCCCGACCGAGATCGCGGAGGTCACGCACGCGGGCTGTGCGATCTGGTTCGAACGCGCTCCGTTTCCCGAAGCCACGGCGACCACGATCCCCGCCGCCTTCGCGTTGTCGAAAGCCACGGCATAGTCCGGATTGTCGGCGTCGCAGAACCCGTGATCGAGCGCGTCGTCGAACTCGCCCCCGAGGCTCATGTTGATGGCAATGATGCCGAACCGCGACTGGTTCGAGATGGCGTAGTTGACGCCCGCGAGGATGTCGGAGTCCCGGGCCTCCTCGCACTTGTCGCGCGACGAGAAGACCTTGATCGCGACGATCTTCGCGCCCGGGGCCACGCCCGTCGGTCCCGCCGCGATGGCCGCGACGGACGTCCCGTGGCCCTCGCAGTCGGCGGGGTCCGAGTCCCCGTCCCCGAAATCCGTCCCGCCGATCACCTTCGCGTTGGGAAAGCTGCCGCCGCCGAGCTGGCTGACGGTGTAGTCGACACCGGTGTCGATTATGGCGATCGACGCGCCGGCTCCCGAAAAACCAAGCGCGTTGGCGGTGCTGCTGCGGATCAGGAGCTGGGCCTCCTGCGGCGCGGCCTGAAGCGGCCGCTTCTTTCCGTCGAACGTCACCCAGGCGACATCGGCGCGGCGCGAGAGGGCGATGATGCCTTCGCGCGAGGCGGTACCGGCGAGGAGGGAGAAACTCTCGTAGAAATGGCGGGGCGCAAACTGCTCGGGCGGCATCGCGTCGGCGAGCGTCTGCTGCGCCTCGATACGCTGGACCTGGCGGGCCTTCTCGCCGGCGGGATCGGGCCTCAAGACCAGCTCGCGGCCGGTCGGCGTCCCGTCCTTCAGAGCGATGATCACGGGCAGGGGCGCCGAGGTGCGGCTCAACTGCTGGAGGAGACGGGGGGTCGCCCGCGGCGCGTCGGCCGCTGTGACGGGTGCCACGGGTGCCACCGCGAGAGCGCGCTCTGCCAGGAGCAGCAGGATGACCGCCGGCATGGTGGAAAGCGCGCGCATGGATCCCTTCTCGACGTGTGGTCGGCCCGGCGTTCTGTCAGTCTAGAGGTGAAACACGTTCCCCGAGGCTGAATTCCCTTGCGGGGCGCCCGGAGCGGCCGGATCGGTCTCCTGGGCTATCTTTCCGGGATGCGCGCGGTGTTCGCCGATTGCCACGTGGGACGCCGGCCCGACGACGAAGGGCCGTTTCTCGAGGCCCTGAACACCGCCGCCGACCGGGGCGCGAAGGCAATCTCGCTGCTCGGGGACATCTTTCATTTTTTCATCGCGCACCCGAAGTTCGAGACGCCGGCGATCCGCAGCTTTCTCGACACCGTGGACGGGCTCGCCTCCCGCGGCGTGCCCGTCACGTATGTCGAGGGCAACCGGGATTTCTTTCTCCGGCGCTCCTACGTGGAGCACCACTTCCGGGAGGTCTGCGACGAGGAAACGTTCGAGGCCGGAGGGCGGCGGTTTCTTTTGACCCACGGCGACCTCTTGAACGAAGCGGACCTGCCGTACCGCTTCTGGCGCGCGCTCTCGAAGAATCCGCTCGCGCGCGCGTCGCTGCACGTCATCCCGAAAGCCGCGGGCAATCGCCTCGTGTGGAAGACGGAAGCGCGGCTTTATAAGTCGAATTTCAAGCACAAGACGCGGCTGCCGGTCGAGATGATCCGCGAGTTCGCGGAGGGGCGCTTCGCGCAGGGGGTCGACACCGTGCTCCTCGGGCATTTCCACAAGTCCTGGGTCGAGAACACCGGACACGGGGTCATCGAGATCCTCCCCGCGTTCGTGGACGAGCACCGCTGGATGGAAGTCGCGCAGGACGGTTCCACGTCCCTCGTCTCGTTGCGGTGATCGTCCGCACGGCGCCCCGCGGCGGGGGTCGGCGGTGACGAGCTTTCTCGCACTTCCTCCCGCGCTGCAGCTGCGTGGGTCGCTTCGTGTTCCGTCGTCGAAGAGCGCGACCAACCGCGCGCTCGTTCTTGCCGCTCAGTCAAACGCTCCGGTGCGGATCGAGCGGCCGCTCGAGTCCGACGACACGCGCGCGCTCCTCGCGTGTCTCTCGGTCATGGGCGCGCGGATCGAGAGGCGGGACCACGCGCTGTCGCTCTCGGGCCCCCTCCGCGGCGGAGAGGCGGCGCCGGCGGTTCTCGATGCGCAGGAATCCGGGACGGCAGCGCGCTTCTTGATCGCGCTCGCCGCCGTCACCCGCGGCCGATTTCGCGTCGTCGGCTCCGTGCGTCTCTCGGAACGCCCCATGGGCGAGCTCGTCGCGGCTCTGCGATCGCTCGGAGCGGAGATCGTGGAGGAGGGAGCCGCGGGATGCCTGCCCCTCTCGATCCGCGGCGGCGTTCGGTCCGGTCGCGCGGTGTCCGTCGACGCGTCCCGATCGAGCCAGTTCGTCTCAGCGCTCCTGCTCGCGGGAGCGGCCGATTCCATCGAGGTGTCCGCGCGGGGCGCAATCGCCTCGCCGCCCTATGTCGCGCTCACGATCGAGGCGCTTCGCGCGTTCGGCCACCGGGTCGACGGCGACGGGCCCTGGCGGGTGCGCCGGGGGTCGACGTCGCCCGAAGCGTACGAGGTCCCGGGGGACTTCTCCTCCGCCGTGCCGCTCCTGGCGGCGGCGGGAATCTGCGGGGGAGAAGTCCGGCTGACCGGGCTCCGCTGGCCCTCCGTCGAGGCCGACGCCCTCGCCTTGCCGGTCCTCTCGGCAATGGGAATCCACATCGAAACGGAAGAAAACCAAATTTCCGCGCGGGCGGAGCGGGGCCTCCTGCGTCCTGTCCACGCTCCCGCGACCGCGTGTCCGGATGCGGTTCCCGCTCTGGCGGCCGCGGCGGCCTTTGCGCGGGGCCAGACGCGCTTGTACGGAATCGCGCATCTGCGATGGAAGGAGAGCGACCGCCTGGCGGCGTTGTCCTCGCTGCTCGAAACTGCGGGGGCCCGCGCGACCGCCGCAGACGACAGTCTCACGATCGAGGGAGGCGAAATGCCCGCATCCGGCGGGCTCGCCGTGCTGCCCACCGCGAGAGACCACCGCATCGCAATGGCCGCCGCGCTCCTCTCCCTGGGACGCCCCCGCACTCTGATCGAGGACCCCGACTGCGTCTCGAAGTCGTACCCGGGGTTCTTCCGCGATCTTCAATCGCTCTGCCGCCGCTGAAAAGCCGCTCGGCAGGGGATCGGGCGGGTGCCGGTCCTCGTCGGGACAATTTGGGGTATTACCGGAACAGCTGGAGAAAACATGCACACGCCCTCCCGGGGGTCGCCGCACCGGCCATTCGACGCGAGCGACGCGGTGCCGGAGCGCTTCTCGCTGTCCGACGCCCGCGAGCGGTGGAAGGCCTTTCTCTCCTTCGAGCACCCGGCCCTTCCGCCACCCACCGACTACGGCCGTGAGGAGGGTGACTTTCTGGTCTGGCGGGGACCACCGCCCCGACGCCGGGTCGCCGACGGGCGGATTGCCGCCGAGCACGGGGCGGCTCTGTTCCTGCAGGCGGCGGCGTTCTTCTCCGTGCTGGAATCCGCGGGGTTCGGGGCCTCCGCAGACGACCTCGCGGACGCGTCCTGGGAAATCGTGGACGGGAGCGCCCGTCTTCGCGTGGTACGGACCCCCTCCGCGGTGCGTGACGGCCCCGGATCGGTCGCGCCCGCTCATCTGCCTCTCGCCGCGTTCCTGGCGCGGGCTTTCTCGCGCGGCGGGCGAATCCTCCATCCGGAAGCACGGCGTCTCCAGGAGGCGCTCTCCTCCCCGGATGCGGCGTGGCGCCGGGCGGAGTTCTGGGTCGCGTGCGCGTACCGCTCTTTTCCGGCGCTCTCGGGGGCGGGCGCCGCGGCCGTTCGCCGGAGGACGATGGGCGCGACGGGCGGTCTCCTGCGGGACGCCGCCAGCCGGGCGAGGCTCGAAAAAGGGCGCGCGCTGTTGCGCGGAAGAGAGCCGCGGGTCTTTCTTCCGCCGCCTCCGGGCGCCGGCCGCGGTGCCGCTCTCGGGCTGCCGGGTCGCGACGGCCCGGAGGATGTCGCCGCGGGCGTGCGCGCGCTTCGCGAACAGGAGGAGGCGAGCGGGCACGCCGGGCCTCGCGTCTGGATCTGCGTCGCGCTCGAGCGCTGGGACGCAGTATCGCGCGCGTCGATCACCGCCGGTTCCCTTTGCCTGTCGGGAGCGCCCGAGATCGTTTCGGTACCGGAGGCGGTCCCCTGCCCGTCGACACCGGAGGAGTGGCGGCGCGAGATCGCCGTCCCCTGCGGCACCATCCGCGCCCTCATCCGCTTTTCCGAAAAGCTGGCAGAGATTGCCGTCGGCTCGGGGGACCCATCGCGGGTCCTTTCGGCGGCCGCGCAGATGGTTTCGCACGATGACTGGGGCGCTTACGTGGGCGATTCGACCGGGCACGCTCCGCTGCCTCCCGTTTCGGAGAAAAAGGATCTCCCGGCGCGAGATTGCGGCGCTCGGACGCCCGGGGAGCGCCGTCTGATCGAGGCCCTCGAATCGCTCGGGGAGCCGGCCGCCGCGGACGAGATTGCCGCGCTCTTCCCGGCCCGCTCTGCTGGAAGGACCATCGCGGCGCTCGTGCGCGCGGGGGCCCTCGCGCGCGACCCCGGCGGACGGCTGTCGCCGGCGGGGCCGTTGAGCGTCGACGCGGCGGCGCGTTCCAGGTGGCTGCGCGCGTGGGCAGGGGTGAGCGCGCCCGAGCCCCGCGTCGAGCGGCTCCTTCGGGCGGGAGATCTCGAGGAAGCCCTGTCGGAAGCGCACGCGCTCGTGGTCGGTTCTCCGGTCAAACCGCCGGCCCGCTGGTTCGAGCTCTCCGCGCGGCTCGCTGCGGCGGCCTCCTCCCGCCGGCCTCTTCCTCCCTGGCTCGAAATGCTGGAAGGGGAGAGAGAGCTTTCGGGAGGTCGCGCGGAGAGCGCGCAAGCGCGATTCCGCTCGGTGGCGGCGTCGACGGGGGCGGAGGAAGTCGAGCGGGGGGCCGCGGAGCTCCGGCTGGCGGAGATTGCGGCGCAGCGGGGGCGGGGCCGCGAGGCGGGCATGGCCGCGCGCGCGTGGCGGGAGGCGCATCCGGGGGCGGGCGCCGGGGACTCCGTGCGCGCTCTGCTGGTCGAGGCCGCGGCCGATTCCCGCGAAGGGGAGACGGGCAAGGCGCTGGCGCGACTGGACGAAGCCGACGGGGTGTCGGGAACCCTGACGGCGGCGGCGCGGCTGGAAATCGCACTGTGCCGGGCGGCCGCTTTGTCGCGCGCGGGACGCTTCGAAGAGGAAAGGACGGTCTACGCAGGCGCCGCGGCGCTTGCGCGCGAGTCCGGCGACGAACGGCTCTCGGCGCGGCTGCTCGCGTCCGAGGCGCTCGGCCTGGCGGACCGGAGGGAGTTCGACGGCGCCATCGGACGCCTCCGCGAAGCGCTCGCGATCCTCCGCGACGACCCGGTCGAACGCGCGAGACTCTCGATCGACCTGGCAGGCACCCTCTACCATGCCGGCCGGCCCGACGAGTACCGCGCGCTGCTCGAGCACGCGGCCTTGCTCGCCGTCGGCGCCGGGCGCGAAGACCTGGCGCGGGTCGCGCGCAGCAATCTCGTGGAGGCTTCGACGGCGGCGTGCGACTGGGCCTCCGCGGCGTCCTCCGCCGAGTCGCTTCTCGAGAGCGCCGGGAGAGAGGGAGAGCGAACCTGGCTTCTCGTCGGACTGCATCACCGCGCCCGGCTCGCGCTCCGGGTGGGGCGCCTCGAGGATGCGGCGCGCGACAACGCGGCGGCGCGCGCGCTCGCTTCGCAGCTCGGCGACCGGCTGGAGATCGGGGAGCTCTGGCTCGAGGAGGGAGACCGGTGCGCCCTCATGGCGGATGAGGGCGGCGCCCGCGATGCCTGGGCGCGCGCGGCCGCGGACGGCAACGACCGATGCAACACGAGCGGCCGGGCCGCCGAACGGCTGGCAGACCTCTACGCGGTCCGTAGCGGCGATGAAGGGCTGACGGAGCTTCATCGGCGAGCGGCGGACGCGATCGAGCGCGGCGAGTACGGCGCGGCCGAAGCGGTGGCACGCTGGCGGATGCTTTGTGCCGCCGCGGTTCCCTCGACTCTCGCCGGGGCGGCCGGCGCCCTCCTTCGCGCGCGCGGCGGAGCCCTCCTCGCGGACCGCGCTTTTCCGGAATCAGGGGGCATGGAGGCGGGGAGTCTCCGCCTGTTCCGAGAGATGGTGGCGCTCGGGCTGGCCGGGGACCCGCCGGAAGGGAAGCTTCCTTTCGACCTCTCCGGCCTGACGGTCGCGAACGACCGCGGCGAGGAGATCCTCGCTCTCGGGGCGCCGGGCCGCGCGGGGGAGGGCGGCTCTCAGGTCCTGCGTGCGGGCGC
>JBBQDF010000167.1:0-6429 GCA_038319475.1 Thermoanaerobaculia bacterium | reverse complement strand
GGGATCCTCCGCCGTGACATCACGCGGATCGTCACTCCGGGCACGGTGCTCGACCCCGAGTCGCTCGTCCCGGCCGCGGCGTCTTACCTCGCCGCCCTTCTGCCGCCGGAGGGGCGTGCCGCGGCCGCAGCGGACCCCGAGTGGGAGGCGTCCTTCCTGGACGTTTCCACGGGCCGGTTCTTCGCCGGGCTTCTCCCGGCGTCGCGGCTCGCGGACGCGCTTGCGCTCTTCCGCCCCCGCGAAGTGCTGCTTCCCGAGGGCGCTCCTGCGCCGATCCCGCGCGGCGCGGCGGAGAGCCGGCGGCCGGGCCCGTGGTTCGATGCCTCGGCCGCCGCGCGGAGAAAACCCGAAGCGCCGGGAGGCGGGGCGGCGGCGGCGGCGCTCGCCTATGCGACGGAGATGCGCCCGGGCGGCGCCGAACACATCGGTCCGCCCGAGGCGCTCCGGTTCGGCGAGCGCATGGGCCTCGACGCCTCGGCGATCGCGACACTCGAGATCTTCGAGTCATCCGACGGCTCGACGGAGCGCAGCCTCTGCGCGCTCCTCGACCGAACCCGGACCCCCCTCGGCGCCCGCGCGCTGCGGGACGCTCTCGCCCGTCCGTCGACGGATCCCGTCGAGATCGAATCGCGATGGACCGCCGTGGAGGAGCTGGTCACAAAACCCGGCGCCCGCGATCAGATGCAGACGGCGCTCGACGGCGTGGGAGACCTCGAGCGGCGCTTCGCGCGCATCTCGACTAAAACGGCGGGGCCCCGCGACGTCGCCGCGTGGTCCGCCGGGCTCGAGGCCATCCCCCGGGTGCGGGAGGCCGGCGCGGAGCTGACGTGCGTGCGCCTCCGGGGACTTCTCGACGCGATGCCGGATGTGTCGGATCTCGCTGCGCGCGTCCGCGGGACAATCGCGCCGGAGCCTCCGATACTCGCGTCTGCCGGAGGCGCGATTCGCGACGGCGCCGACGCGGATCTCGACGGGCTGCGCCTTTTGCGACGCGACGCCCAGGGCGCGCTCCTGGCAATCGAGGCGGAAGAGCGCCGGCGCTCCGGCATTTCGAATCTCCGGATCCGTTACAACCGGGTCTTCGGCTACTCGCTCGAGGTGGGCCACGCCCATCGCGAGCGGGTCCCGCCGGACTGGGTCCGCCGGCAGTCGCTCGCCAACGCGGAGCGCTTCGTCACCCCGGCGCTCAAGACCCTCGAAGAAAAAATCCTCGGCGCGGAAGAACGGATCGGCGAGATCGAGGACCGGATCTACGGCGAGCTGCTGCGGGAGCTCGCCGCCGCTGGACCGCGCGTCTCCGCCGTGGCGGGCGCCGCCGCCGCGATCGACGTGACGGCGAGCCTTGCGGAAACCGCCGCGTCGGGGCGCTGGGTCCGTCCGAAGCTTTCCTCGCGCCCCCGGCTGTGCCTCACCGACGCCCGCCATCCGATCGTCGAGGCGGTGCGGCGCGAGGAGCCGTTCGTCCCGAACGACTGCGATCTGTCCGCCGAGAAGAGGATCCTGCTCGTCACGGGCCCGAACATGGGAGGAAAGTCGACGTACCTGCGACAGGTCGCGACGGCGGTTCTGCTGGCGCAGGCGGGCTCCTTCGTCCCCGCCTCCCGCGCGGAGCTGTCGATCTTCGACCGGATCTTCACGCGCGTCGGCGCGTCGGACCATCTCTCGCGCGGAGAATCGACGTTCATGGTGGAGATGCTCGAGGCCGCGGCGATCCTCCGCGGAGCGACTTCGAAGAGTCTCATCATCCTGGACGAAGTGGGCCGCGGCACGTCGACCTTCGACGGGCTCTCGATCGCGTGGGCGCTCGTGGAGCATCTCCATGACGTGCCCGAGCGCTCGGGGTTCGTTCTCTTCGCCACGCACTACCACGAGCTCACCGAGATCGCCCTCGTGCGGCCGGGAGTGGCGAACGCGACCATGGCAGTGAAGGAAATCGGAGGCAAGGTCGTGTTCCTCCGAAAAGTCATTCCGGGAGCGGCCGACCGGAGCTACGGCATCCAGGTCGCCGAGCTCGCCGGGCTGCCTCGCGAGGTGATCACCCGGGCGCGCGAGGTGCTCTCGAACCTCGAAAAGCAGGAACTCGACGTCCAGGGCGCCCCCGTAATCGCGCGGCACGCGGGTGCGAGCGCGGGCGACGGGCAGATCCTTCTCTTCTCCTCGGACGAAGGGCTCGTTCTAGAGAAGCTGCGCGAAGTCGACGTCAACCGGCTGACACCCATCGCGGCTCTTTCGCTTCTCGCCTCGCTGCAGGAGAGATTGAAGGGGCCGTCCCCGCGAGGGCCGGCCCCGTGACCGACTTTCCGCCGGCGAGCGGGCTCTTTGCAGTGGGCATCGCCGGGACCTCGCTGACGGAGGAGGAACGCGGAATTCTCGAGCGCTTCCCTCCCTGGGGCGTGATCCTGTTCCGACGGAACATCGACGAGCCCGGAGGCGTCCGAGCTCTCGCGCGCGAGATTTCCCGGCTTCTTGGGCCGCCGCTCCTGTGCGTCGACCAGGAAGGGGGACCGGTCGACCGGTTTCGGGACCTTCTCGGCCGCTCCGTTTCCTTTCACGACGCCGCGCGCGCCGGGCTCGGACGCGAAGCGGGTGCCGCCGCCGGCGAAGCGTGCCGCGCTTTTGGGATAGACGTCGACCTCGCCCCCGTCGTCGATCGCGATCTGCCGGGCGCTTCCGAACGGTTCCTCGCGGGACGCTGCGCGTCGGGCAATCCCGACGAGATCGTCTCCGCCGCGGCGGCGTTTTTAGAAGGGCTCCACGGGGCCGGGATCGGCGGCTGCGTGAAACACTTTCCGGGCCTCGGCCGGGGCGATCTCGACACGCACCAGGCGCTCCCGTTCCTCCGGGACGATCCGGAGGAGGAAGCCAGAGACCTGGCACCCTTTGCCGCGACGATGGACCTCGCGGGCGCCGTCATGATCTCGCACGCGGCCGGCCCCGAGGGCCTGCCGGCGAGCCTCTCCCCGGCGCGTGCGACCGCGCTCCTCCGCGCCGCGATGGGCTTTCCGGGCGCAGCGTTCTCCGACGACCTCGAGATGGGGGCGCTCGCGTCGTTCGGGCAGATGCCCGACCGGTGCGCCGAAGCGTCCCGGGCGGGATGCGACCTGCTCTTCGTCTGCAGCCGGATCCTCGAGTACCCCGACTGTGTCGAGCGAGTCGAGCTCGAAGTGCCCGGGGCACGCCGGACGGAAGCGGCCGGACGGCTCTCGGCCTATTCGCAGAGAGCGGCAGAGCGGCGCGCGGCGGTCAACCGCCCCGTCCTCTCGATCGAGTCGCTCCGGGAGACGACCCGTGAGCTGCACGAACGCGCATCAAAGGGGCGGCCGGGATCCGGTTGAGCTTTAGCGTCGAGCGTGACAAGCCGGTCTTCCGGCGCTTCATTCGCCCCTCGTGGCCGCTGACGCCTCAACAGCCACGACCTCATCATCGGAGTTCGCGCGAGAGCCGGGGGGGCGGGAGGCGGAAGCGGGAGTCTTCTTTTCATCCGCCTCACCCTGGCCCCTCGCCCCTGACCCCTCACGGCCCCGGCTCACCAGCGTGCCAGCGAGCCTCCCTAAAACGGCACGTCGTCGTCGTCGTTGACGGGCGCTTCGGCGACTTCGCTCACCTCCCTCGGGCCGGGACCGGACGAGGCGCCGCGGGCTCCGTCCGGGCGGGGCGACAGCATGACGACGTTGTTCGCCTTCACTTCCGTCTTGTACCGCTTCTGCCCGTTCTGGTCTTCCCAGCTCCGGGTCTGGAGACTCCCCTCGACGTAGACCATCTTGCCTTTGTGGAGGTACTCGCCGCAGATCTGCGCGAGCTTCTCCCAGGCGACGACGTCATGCCATTCGGTCTTCTCCTGCCGCGCGCCGGAACTGTCCTTCCAGTTCGTCGTCGTCGCGACGGAAAACCGCGCAAGAGATGTTCCCTGCGGTGTGGTTCGAATCTCCGGGTCCTTGCCGAGGTTGCCGATCAGAATCACTTTATTGACGCTCGCCATGTGTTCTCCTCCTTCTCAGGTGCTCGGAACATTAATCCACTTCGCACGGGACAGATGGTGTCCGAGCGAAAGAGTATTCATTTCTCAGTTTCAGTTCCGGGAAACGGGGCCGCGAAACGGGGAACGAAACCAACGGCGAGCGGACGGAGGTCACGTCGGGGGCTCGACGCTGAACGGTGGACGCTCAACCCTCTGATAACTTCGTCCGCACCCATGTCCCCGGAGTCATCGCACGAAACCCGCGGCCGGATCGTCCGGTCGGCGTCGGTGATCACTCCGCTGACTCTCCTCTCACGCATCACCGGGTACGTGCGCGACAAGGCCATCGCGCTTCTCCTCGGCGCAGGCACCCGTTCGGACGCCTTTCTCGTCGCGTTCCGGATTCCCAACATGCTCCGCGAGATCATCGGGGAGGGCGCGATGTCTTCCGCGTTCATTCCGGTGTACGCCGAGGTCGCGGAGACGCGGTCGGAGGAGGAGGCGCGCGTCTTCGTGGGGCGGGCGCTCGGGACCTTCTCGATGGCCCTGGCCGCGCTGACCGTCCTCGGCATCGCCTGCTCGCCGCTCTTAGTCGAACTGCTGGCACACCAGTACCGCTCGATCCCGGGCAAGTTCGAACTGACCGTCACCCTGAACCGCTGGATCTTCCCGTATGTGATGCTGGTCTCGATCTCCGCGTTCTGCCAGGCTATCTTGAACGCCCGGCACCGCTTCGCGGTCGCCGCGGCCGCGCCGATTTTTTTGAACGTCGCGATGATCCTCGGGGCCGCGGTGATTGCCCCGCGGCTGGTGGAGCCGACGTACGGACTCGCGGCCGGGGTCCTCCTCGGGGGAGTTCTCCAGATCGGCGTCCAGCTGCCCGCGCTCCTGCGGCTGCGGGCCGTCGGGCGGCCGGCGCTCGGCTGGAGCGACCCGGCTGTCCGCTCGGTTCTCCTGCTGATGACGCCGCGCCTCTTCGCGTACGGGATCAATACGATCAACAGCGTCATCTCGACGCGGTTCGCCTCCGCCCTCGGAAACGCCAGCGTCTCGCACCTCTATTACGCCAATCGGCTCAAGGAGCTGGTGCTCGGCGGTTTCGCGGTGTCGCTCGCGACGGCGATCCTTCCGCTGCTGTCGCGGCAGGCGCTTTCGCCGGACCGCGATCCCTTCAAGGCGAACCTCACGTTCGCGCTGCGGCTCATCGCCTTCGTCACGGTTCCCGCGACGGTCGGGCTGATCCTGTTGCGGGTTCCGATCGTCCGGGTCCTCTTCGAGGGCGGCCGCTTCGGACCCGAGGACACGACGCCCACCGCGAACGCCCTCGCGACGCTCTCCGTGGGGCTTCTCTTCTTCGCGGGTATCCGAGTGGTCGTGCCCGCGTTTTACGCTCTGAAGGACACGCGCCTCCCGGTGGTGGCGGCGCTCGCGGATTGCGCCGTCTTCGTACTTCTGTGCTCCCTCTGGACCAGGCCGCTCGGCCTGGCGGGCATCGGCCTCGCGGCCTCGGTTGCGGCGTGCGTCAACGTCGCGATCCTCCTGGCGCTGCTGCGCCGGCGGGAAGGCCCCCTCCGGGGACGGGAGGTCGGGAACTCTCTCATCCGTATTCTTCTCGCGTCCGTGGTGATGGGTGCCGCGCTCGCGCTCGCGGGCCGGTGGATCCCGTTCGAAAGCTGGCGGGGGTTGCGAGGCGCGGGCGCGCTCGCCGCGACCATCGGCGCCTCCGCGCTCGTCTACTGGGCGGCCGCGGCGCTTCTCGGAGCGCGCGAGCCCGCGGAACTTCGCGCGGTGGCCGGCCGGCGGCGCGTCGGCGCGACGTCGGGCCGGGGAGGAGGGGAGTGAGGACGCCGGGGTCGCGCCCGTGAGGCTCGTCCTCCAGCGCGTTTCCAGGGCACACGTCGAGGTCGAAGGACGAACGGTCGGTGAGATCGGGCGAGGGCTGCTCGTGCTGGTTGGGGCGGAGTCGGGCGATACGGCCGCGGAAGCGGAGGAAGCGGCCCGCCGCACCGTCGGCCTGCGGGTCTTCGAGGACGCCGCCGGAAAGATGAACCTCGCGATCGGGGACGTCGGAGGCGCGATCCTCGCCGTTTCGCAGTTCACGCTGGCGGCGGATCTGTCCCGGGGCCGCCGTCCCGGTTTCGAAAAGGCCTTGCGCCCGGAAGCGGCGAAGCCCGTCTACGAACACTTTTGCGCGGCGGCCGAAATCGCGGGGATCCGCGTCGAGCGCGGAGTCTTCGGCGCTTACATGAAGGTGTCGCTGGTGAACGAGGGGCCCGCGACGTTTGTCGTCGACGTGAAACCGCCCGGGGACGTGAGGGGCTAGGGGTCAGGGGTCGCGACGTGGAGCTCCACATTCAGGAGCCCTCGCACCCACCCCGCCCCCCGCCCCCCCCACCGGCGCACCCCCCACCGCCCCCCCCCCCACCCGCAGAACCCCCCCCGGCCACACCCCCCCACCGCGCGCGCGTGCC
>JBBQDF010000166.1:0-6447 GCA_038319475.1 Thermoanaerobaculia bacterium | reverse complement strand
ATCCTGCATGACCACGGGATCCAGGTGAACGGCAGCCTCGTCCTCGGTTTCGACCACGACCGGCGGGACGTCTTCGTGAAAACGGCGGAATGGATCGAGGAGAACCGGCTCGAGTGCGCGACGTTTCACATCCTGACGCCGTACCCGGGCACGCCGCTCTTCCGCCAGATGGAGGTGGAGGGCCGGCTCCTCCACCGCGACTGGAGCCTCTACGACACCGCTCACGTCGTCTTCCGTCCGAAACAGATGACCGAATCGGAGCTCGCGCAGGGCTACGGATGGCTCTACCGCCGGCTCTTCTCCCACGCATCGATCTGGCACCGCCGCCCGAGCGACTGGCGCGCCGTCGCGCCGTACCTGGCGATGTCATACCTCTAAAAGCGGTCGAATCGCGTCTGGCACTTCCTCATCCGGCACGGACTGGTGAGCACCGTGTGGCGGCCACTCGTCGAGCTCACCCGGCAGCGCCATTTGAGGTTCCGCCGGAATCTAGCCGCGGGCGCGCCGGGAGAGGCGTGCGAAGCCCGCGGCCGTCTTCCGGTGACGCCGGGAGTTTAGACCGATGTTGGAGGCGCCAGTTCTGATTGGCCCGCGGAAGCTCCCCTAGCTGTGACTGCCGTGCGCCGCGAACTGCTTGAAGAATTCCTCCTGCCGCTGCTGCATCTCCTCCGGCGAAAGATCCTCTTTGTGCGTCGCGATCGTCCACCGGTACCCGGCGGGGTCGGTGAAGGTCCCGGTGCGATCGCCCCAGAACTGGTCCGCCAGTTGCCCCATGGGTCCGGGATCCACGCGCGCGCCGGCCGCGACGGCTCGCTGGAACATCGCGTCGCAATCGTCGACGTAGATCCACAGTGAGGCCGGCGACCCGCCCATCGACTTCGGGCCTTTGCCGCCGCCCATGGCGTCGTTCATCATCACGGGTGAATTGCCGATCCGCAATTCCGCGTGCATGACCTTTCCGTCAGGACCGAGCGCGCGCGACACCTCCTGCGCGCCGAGCGCCTTCTTGTACCAGTCGATCGCCTGCGCCGCGTCGTCTAAGGTGAGCTGCGGCGTGACCGTGTGAAACCCTTCGGGGACCGCGCTCTTCGCTTTCGCCATCTCGACCTCCTTGTTTGGCCGGCGTTGCGTGCAATCGTTTTGCCGCTCGACGGCTGCAGGCTGCGGCCTGCCCCGATCCGAGCCCGGCGTGGATTATTTCGCGGCGGCGGCCTTTCTCGGATTGTCGGCCGGGTTGACGTACGTGATCGCGAACGGTCCGTCGCCCGAGATCTGGATTTCCGTCTCACCTTTGCACCACAGGGCGTGCTTCATCCGGGGCGGCATCGCCGCGTAGGCGCCGGTGCTCAATGAGACGGCGGACGCTTCGTCCAGCTTTTCCCCCGACGAAAGCAGCGCCGTTCCGGAGATGACGGTGAGATTTTCCCCGGTCGGATGCCAGTGCGCCGGGATCTTGTATCCGTCCGGCGCTTTCATCCGGACGGTGTATCTCCCGCTCGCGCCGGGATTGCCTGCGAGAAGCGCCACCTGAGAGCCGGCGGGAAGTCCCGGCGGCGCCGGGCCCCACTGGAGATCCGCCGCGTTCAGCATGACGTGCGTGGCGGCCGCATGAACCTTCCCGGCCGTCTTGTGCGGCGCCGCGGCCTTCTCCTGCGCGGACGCCGAGGCCGAGAGCACGAGTGCGAGAGAGACGCCGACGACGAGCTTCGAGGTGTGGTGCATGAACGTCCTCCAATCGGCAGACGGACGGCGAATCGCCGCTGCTCCGGATGACAGCGAATCCGGCACGTGCAAATCGCGGGAGGCGTTGCAAAGGCGCGGCGCGCAAAGCGGCCGGAAGCCTCGAGGTTCAGGCCCCGGCCGCCTTCCGCCAGGGGATCACCGGGCCACGATGGCTCGGCCGTTCAACATGCTCGAGTGCCCGACACCGCACGAGTAGATCGTGCACGCGAAGCCGTGCGTCCCGATCTGCGCCGCGGACGGCGTGAAGTCGCAGACGACTGTCAAAGAGAGACTCGCGCCCGAGAGCCCAGAGAGGGTACGCCGGAGAACGCATGGCTGCCGTCGGAGCGCCGGATCCGGCTGATACGGCTGTCCGACGCGGAACGGAACGCGTCGCCGCCGCCGTCGAAATCCCATCGAAAGTTCGACGCCACGAGGTTGACGGTGACGACCGCGGGAGCCGTCAGCACGAGGAGTGGGCGTCGGCGTCAGCGTAATGGCAGGGACAGTCGGCGTAGGCACCGCCGCATGAAACCCGGACTTGACGGCCGCAGTCGCGCACATGAGAATCAAATGAATTGCCCTCTCCCGGCGGAGAAGGAGTGGGGAGAATGTCGACGTGTCGCGCCAGCTTCGGAAGCGTCCTACCTCCTCGGAGGTGTCGCGGCACTCGAGCAGGCCGCCGAACCTAACAAGCAAACGGCCAGGTCAAGGACCTACGCTGATATCCGGACCCATACGCCCTCTACCTCGGAACGCAATGGTCGGTGCAGCTCATGACACGCTTGCCGGCGTGGTCAACCAGCCAATACCGCTCGTCGCCACTCGATACCAGGAAACCTTCTTCGCTCTCACCGTGGAATCGGTTGATTTCTCCCTTCTCCAGAAGGCATTTCCAGACCACTTTGCCGTCAGACGCATTCAGAAGGACGACCGTTCCCTCATCCGTTCCCACCAGGACCCCGCTGCCGTCCTTGGACTCGACGACAAAATTGACCGACTTGCCCGGACTCGCCTGCCAGAGAACCTTCCCGGCAGCCAGGTCGATGGCGGCGAGGTTGGCACGACTCCCTCCGTGAGGCTTGTCCCACTTGACGAAACGTACAGTTCCCAGGGCGGGTGAGGCGATTCCGATGGCGAAGATCAGAGCGTTCACGAATAACGAACGGCGCATGGGTTAGTCCCCCTAACTCTTCCGATCCGAGGCGCACACCAATCCTTATGGGCTTATAGCAGAGACCGAAAAGCTACAAGAGTCTCTTTCTTTCTTACGGGTAAGGCGGATTCCTGACGGCCGGGCGCCGAGAGACGCCGTCTCCAGAGACACGCCGAGGCAAAGAACCCCCAACGCCGCTCGGATTTTTATGCGCAGACGTTCGCACGGCGCGAGCGGGGCGAGATGGAGCCCGAGGGTTGGTATGAAAGACTTTCGGGACCGACCGAGAATGAAAAGGGGACGATCTTGTCGAAAAAATTCTGGGTCAACCTGCCTGTGAAAGACATCGCGCGATCCCGGGCGTTCTTCGAAAAGCTCGGGTTCTCGTTCAGCCGGAAATATGGCGAGCGCGACGACTCGGCGGCCCTGGCGTGGGGACGACGTGGTCATCGTGATGCTCTTCACGGAGCCCGCGTTCGAGAAGGCATCGCTGAACTCGGTCGCGGACGGAAAAACGCCACCGAGGTCCTGCTCTCGATCGACGCGGGGAGCCGTGCGGAGGTCGACGAAATCGCGAAGAAGGCGGCGGACGCCGGCGGCACGGTCTTCGGCAAGCCGTCCGAGATTCAGGGCTGGATGTACGGATGCGGGTTCGCGGATCTGGACGGGCATCGCTGGAACATGCTGTTTCGGGACATGAGCAGGATGCCGAAGCCATGAAGGCGGGACGCGCTCTGCGCCTCCTCGCCTCCGGCTTCGCACTCGGCGTTCTTCTCCTCGCCGGGAGCGCCGTCGCGCAGGCCCCCTCTCCTCCGACAGCGGCTCCCTCGGCCCCGGGCGACGAATGGCGACTGACGACCACCCTCTACGGAAACGACCTCCACCAGAGGATGAGCCTGCGGATCGAGAAGGGAAAAGTCTCCGGATGGATCTTCGGAGGCGGCAAACGCGTGCCCCTGTCGGGGACGTCGGACGCGGGCGGCGTCCGGTTCGAGACGAGAGACGGAGAGGGGAAGACCGTCTACACGGGACGGTTCGAGGGCGATGCGCTCTCCGGCAACGCGGTCTCCACGGGTCCGGAAGAATGGGGCGAGAGCCCGCCGAGCCCGTGGCGCGCCCGCAGAGCGGATCCCGAAAAGGGTCGGCCGGCGTCGCCCCGCACGCTCGATTTCGAGCCGGTCGAGTTCCACCGCACGTTCTCCTCCTCGACTCCGCCGGCGCTGCGGATCTGGCCCGGCGACGTGGTCCGCACGAGGACCGTCGACGCGGGCGGCGTGGACGAGAGGATGAAGGCACGCGTCCTCGGCGGCAACCCGCAGACGGGGCCGTTCTACGTCGAGAGCGCCATGCCGGGGGACGTCCTCGCGGTTCACATCCGCCGTCTGAGGCTGAATCGTTCGACGGCGATCAGCGACGACGGTCTCGTGGACCGGGCCATCACGCAGGAGTACGCCGGCGAGCATCGGGACAACGATTTCAAAAGCGTGGTCTGGAACCTCGATCTCGAGAAGGGCCTGGCCTCTCCGGCGAAGCCCCTGGAGCATCTGAAAGGGCTCGCCGTTCCGGTGCGTCCGATGCTCGGGTGTGTCGGCGTCGCTCCGGGCTTCGGCGGCCCTCCCGTGCGGACGGGAGACTCGGGCCGGATCGGCGGCAACATGGATTTCAACGAGATCCGCGAGGGCGCGACGGTTTATCTGGGAGTTGCCCAGCCGGGCGCGCTCCTTTACCTGGGAGACGGGCACCCGCTGCAGGGCGACGGCGAGCTCAATGGGAACGCTCTCGAGACCTCGCTTGACGTCGAGATCTCGGTCGACCTGCTGCGGGAGAAGAAGATCGCCGGGCCGCGGGTCGAGAACGCCGAGTTCCTGATGGCGATGGGACTGTCGGGATCGCTCGACGACGCGTTTCGGGAGGCGGGATCCGCGCTCGCACAATGGCTCCAGCAGGACTACAAGTTGACCGGGAAGGAAACGGCGATCCTCCTCGGGGCGGTGATCGAGTACCAGATCTCCGAGGTCGCGGATCGCAACGTCGGCGTCGTCGCGAAGGTGAAAAAGAAGTATCTGCCGGCCAGAGAAGGAACGGCGAAGTAGAAGCCGCTCCGGGCGCCCGATCCCGGAGTCTCGACCCGGAGCCGCCGCCGCGGTAGCGGGACGATCCGCGCAGGACGAGAAGCGCCGCACCGAGGACCGAGACGGAGGAGTTCCGTAAAGGCGCCGTAGGGGACTCGTGGAGTCGTCGGACTCGTGGGGTCAGGCGTGTAAACGTGTACCTCATGAGCTCTGCCGCGAGGCGGTACGCGATGGCCAGAATGCGGCGCGCGGACGCTTCGGAGGCGCGATAGATCGCCAACCGTGACCGTTCGCGATCCTGGCGAGTACCTTCATCGCGGCCGGAGCCTCTCGTTTCGTCAGCCCGTACACCCGCTCGCGGTCTCTAACCACCGGAACACCGCGACGAGCTCCGGGAGACCCTAAGAAATACACGTTTACACGTCTGACCCCGAGAGAGTTCCGAGAGAGTTCTCAACATGTCTCCGGAACAGCGATGAAAATGATCGCTTCGGCGAGCGCGCTGGTGCCTGACAGAAAGGCCAATCCCGAGCGAAAGTCGTGACTTCGTGGCACGCTCGATCCGGGGCGCCACAAATTCGCAGCACGGTGCTCGCTTCGCCGCTAGACTTCGCATCGTGCTCAAATCGGGCGCCAGCCTTCTCGCCGCAGCAACCCTCCTTTTCGTCCTCGCGGGACCCATGGGCGCAGCGGACAAGAAGTGGGTCGGGATTCAGGAAGGCGGGTACGTCACCGCGATCGCGATCGATCCCGCGTCTCCTTCGCGCGTGTACGCCGCCACCGCGCGCGGCATGTTCGCGAGCTCGGACGACGGAAAGACCTGGGTTCCCCTTTCACACGGCCTGACCGGACAGTTCGTCGGAACTCTCGCCATCGAGCCGGGATCTCCCTTCGCTCTGTACGTCGGCACCAACGCCGGCGGCCTCCTCCGCTCTCGAGGCCCCGGAACCGCGTGGACGCGGCTCGACGGAGAGCGCGAGGCCTTCTTCGTTTCCGCGATTGCGTTCGACCCGGCCTCGCCGGGAACCGTCTACGCGGGAACGAACGGCGGCGTTCTGCGCACCGTCGACGCAGGGGCTCACTGGGATCAGCGCAACCGCGGACTCGCCAATCTGAACGTGACCTGCCTCGCCGTCGAGCCCGGCGGCATCGTCTACGCGGGGACCAACTCGGGAGGAATCTTTCGAAGCACCGACGGAGGCGCGAACTGGTCCGCGGCGAGCACCGGACTCCTCTCGAACTTCATCTGGGCGATCGTCCCCTTCCGAACGGGAGGGGCGCCGGCTCTCTATGCCGCCACCTACGAAGGGCTCTTTCAGAGCGTCGACCATGGCGCCAGCTGGAAGAGCCTATCGCGCGGGCTTCCGAGCACCTTCGTCCTTTCGATCGCGGTCGAGCCGAACTCGGGAACGATCTACGCCGGCACCGCCGCTGGCATCTACCGGAGTGAAGACGGAGGCGCGCACTGGACGGGAGCGCGAACGGGCCTCGTCAACG
>JBBQDF010000165.1:0-6472 GCA_038319475.1 Thermoanaerobaculia bacterium | reverse complement strand
CGCCGTTGAAGAAGTACGTCACGTGCGCGTACTTCTCCGTCTCGGCGATGCGGACGTTCGAGACTCCGGCGTCGCTCCAGACGTCGGCGAGGATCCGGTGCAGCGCGATGGGCCGGAAGGCGACCGGGAGGCGGAACTCCTTCTTGTATTCCGTGAACGTAGCGAGCGCGAGAGCCGGAGCGGGGCCGCGCGCGAAGCCGTCGAAATCCGCCTGTGCGAGCGCGCGCGTCAACTGGCGCGCCCGGTCCGCGCGGAAGTTGAAGAAGATACCCGCGTCGCCGTCCCGGATGAGGTGCGCCGCGCCGTCGGAGGAAATCACCGTCGGAGCGATGAACTCGTCGTTCTCGCCGGCTGCGTAAGCGACCTCGACCGCCTCCGCTGCCGAGGCCGCCCGCCGCCCTTCGCCGACGCGCATCGCCGCCCAGGCCTGATCCGTCCGGTCCCACCGGTTGTCGCGGTCCATCGCGTAGTAGCGGCCGATGACCGTCGCCACGGCGCCGCCGGTGTCCGCGAGGCGAGTCTCGAGCTCGGCGACATACCGCAGAGCCGAGCGGGGGGGTGTGTCTCTCCCGTCGGTGAACGCATGCACCAGGACCCGCTTCAGGCCTCTCCGGCGGGCGAGCTCGATCAGCCCGAAGAGGTGACGGATGTGAGAGTGCACCCCGCCGTCCGACAGGAGCCCCATCAGGTGGAGAGAGGTCCCGCGGTCCCGCGCGTGATCGACGGCCGCCGTCAGGACCGGGTTCTCGAAGAACGACCCGTCACGAAGCGTGAGGTCGATCCGCAGCAGATCCTGCGGCACCATGCGGCCGGCGCCGAGGTTCAGATGTCCCACCTCGGAATTTCCCATCAGGCCGGCCGGCAGCCCCACGGCCTCCCCCGACGCGTCGAGCGTCGTCGCGCCGGACTCCGCGATCCATCGGGCGAACACGGGGGTGCGCGCATTCGTGATCGCGTTGCCGGCGGAAGGTGGGGCGACGCCCCATCCGTCGCAGATCACGAGAAGGACCGGACGCATCAGGGCCCGAAGGGCTGGAGCGGATGCGGCGCGTGGCGGCGCGCCGGAGTCACCCGGCGCTCGAGGTCCGTGACGACGTGCATGAACGCCATGTACGCCTCGTACGGCGAATCAAACGGAGAGAAGTACGCATGCACCTCGCCGTCGCCGTACGACTTCGTGGCCATGTAATAGAAGTGGTCGGACGTCGTCAGCCGCCGGAAATCCCGGAGCGCCGTCTCGGACCCGGAGGCCTTCGTCCGTTCCTCCAGGGAGAAGAGGCGGCGCAGGGCGTCCCGCTGGAGCTCGTTGCCCTGCCAGGCGGAGAGGTCGCGAGCCTCGTCCGCCCACGAGAGAAGGCGCGGCGCGGAGAGCCGGCCGCGCGCGGGAAGTGTCTGAATCGCCGTCGAGGGAGTCAAGAAGCGCGCGCCGGGGCGGGACAGATACAGGTGGACCCACGCCTCGAAGAACTGGAAGATCCCGGTTTCCTTCCACTGGTGCTCGCCGAACGTTTCGAAGTCCATGAAGAGCGACAGGATGTCCCCGGTCAGGGCGCTCACCCACCGGTCGTACTTTTCGGACGTGAGAGGGTGCTCCTTCCACGTGCGGTTGGAGAACCGGAACGCGATGTCGTCGGAGAGACGGTAATCGCGGAGCAGAAGGGGCAGTCCCCCGGGAGTCGCGGCACGGTACAGGTGGTCGGGGGAGAGGGAGCCTACGAGGGGCTCGACGCCGTCCGCCAGCACGCCTGCATATCCCCGCTCCTCGAGATACGCCGCCAGCTCGTCGGAATAGATGAGCTCGGTGTTGCGGAAGACGCGGGGGGAAACACCGAAGTCCTCCTCGACCCGCACGCGGTGGAGGTCGACCTGTTCCTGAAATTCTCGCCGTGACGCGAGCCACGCGAGCGAGTGGTGCGAAGTCTCGGCGAGGAATTCCACCCGGCCGGTCGCCGCAAGCGCCTGAAACGCCTCCCGCACGTGCGGCGCGTAGTCCCGGAACTGCTGGAGGAGGCATCCGGAGAGAGAGAACGAAACCGCAAAGTCCGGATGCCGCTCGAGGAGCCGCAGCAGCATGGCGGTCGCGGGGACATAACACTTCTCCGCGACCCGTTGCAGAAGGGCGCGGTTCTTGTCTTCGTCAAAGTAACGGTGCTCGCGGCCGACGTCGAAATAGTTGTAAGGACGCAGCCGGTAAGGCTGGTGGACCTGGAAATAGAGGCAGACGGGGATCATCTCGACGCCAGAATTCTATAAGCGGGAGGCGGGAGGCGGGCGCCTAATGCAGGAGATCATGCGATTCTCTGCGATGGCCCGGCGCTCAACCCTGAGCGCTCAACGCTCAACGCTCAACGGTCGACCCTCTGCTCTGCTTGCATCTCGCCATACACGGCGAGGCACTTCTCCGCCGCGTCCTTCCACGACAGGCGGGCCACCTCGCTCTGTCCTCCGGAGCCGAGAGCGTCGGAGAGCGGGCGGAAGAGGAGCACGGAGAGGATCTTCGACGCGAGGTCGTTCGTGTCGCCGAAGTCGACCCGCAGGACGTTGCGCACGACTTCGGAGACTCCCGCGTGGCGCGACACGATGACGGGCGTTCCGTGCCGCAGGGCTTCGAGGGCTGTCAAACCAAAGGGCTCCGACACCGAGGGGAGCACGTAGACGTCGGCTCGCGCGTACAACCGGTCGAGCTCGGCCGGCGGTAGAAAACCCGTGAAGAGAAAGTGGCGCTCGATGCCGTGCTCCGCGACCCGGTCCATCATCGGCCGCAGACGGTCTCCGGAGCCCGCGACCGCAAAGCGCACGTTCGGAATCTCGCGAGCCACCAGAGACGCCGCATCCACGAAGAACTGCGGCCCTTTCTGCCACGTGATGCGGCCGGCGAAGAGAACGAGCGGATCCCGTTCGGCCACCTCCCACCCTCCCACAACTTCGCGGGAATCGAGAGCGTTGTGGACGACCCGAATGCGCTCCGGGGGAACCGCGTAGCGCTGCGCCACCACGTCCGCGGTGTACCGGGAGACCGCGATGACCCGATCGGCCGTCGAGACCCCCAGCCGCTCGGTGTCGAGGACGAAGGCGTTTCCGCCCGTCGCGGCGCGGTCGAACTCCGTGGCGTGCACGTGGACGGCGAGGGGCTTTCCCGACTCGCGCCGCGCCTCGATCCCCGCGAGGTACGTCAACCAGTCGTGCGCATGGATGACGTCGAACCGCTCTCGTCGGGCGATGCGCCCGGCCGCCTCGGCGTACCGGAGAACCTCGGTCGCGAGATCCGGGCCGTAATGTCCGCGAAAGATCGTTCCAGTTTCCCGCGCGGCGATCAGGTCCTCCTGATATCCCGACTCCGTCAAATAGGGACGCAGGAGCGTCGGGACGCGGCGAAGCCGCAGCAGAAATCTCTTCCGATGGAGCTTGTCCTGCGACGCCGCGAATGTTTTCGAATCGACGATGCGAAGGAGGGGATGTCCCGCCGGAAACGGATGATCAGGCAGCACCAGAACGACTTCGGTCCCGGTTTCGAGAAGCCCGCCGACCAGTCCGGCGGAAGCGACGCCGAGGCCGCCGGTCACGTACGGCGGAAACTCCCAGCCGAACATGAGAACTCGCACGCGCAGAAGGTATCAGGGCGCGGGGCGAGAGCTGAGGTCGAGCGTCGAGCGTTCAACGTTGAGCGTCCAGAAAGCGCTGGCGCCGGCCTGGGGTAGTTTTAGCCGTTTCCCGTTTCCCGTTTCCCGTTTCCCGTTTCCCGTTTCCCGTTTCCCGTTTCCCGTTTCGGTCCGCCTTCCCCTGCCGCATTCGGTTTAATTTCCTTCGCTCTCGCTCCTGTCAGGCGCGTCCCGGGGAGGCGCGAGGTCGTCACGCAGGTGCAGAACGAGCGCGCGAGAGACCTCGGCGACACTGGTGGCGCAGGCCCGCGGCCCGCGAGGCCAGTGCGGGGCGTCCCCGTCGAACCGCTGGGGCAGCGAGCCGAGCCCGGCGTCCCGCACGTAGGCGCGCAGCGGCGCCAGCCACATCCGGAAGGTGCGGAGGGACTCCTCGTTTCTTCCGAGCACCCGGAAGTGCGCGTCCGCAAACGCGCCGGTCAGCCACGGCCAGACGCAGCCCTGGTGGGCCGCGCGCCCCGCCTCCCGCTGGTCTCCTCCGCCGCTGCCGTGGTACCGCGGGTCGGCCGGGTCCAGAGTCCGGAGCCCGAAGGGGGTCAGAAGCCGGTCGCGGACGGCGACGTACACGGCCCGAGCGCGATGCGGTGGCAGCAGGTCGTCGGACAGAGAGACGGCGAAAATCTGGTTCGGGCGCAGGGTGGCGTCCGGCCCGTTGTCGTCGATGACGTCGTAAAGGGACTCTTTTTCCGCGCACCAGAACGTCTCGTTGAAGCGGCGCGCGACCTTCCAGGCGGAGGTCTCGAGATCCCGCGCGCGGGCCGGCTCGCCCGCCAGGCGTTCGAGCCGCGCCGCGGATTTCAAGGCCGCGTGCCAGAGCGCCTGCATCTCGACGGGACGGCCGGTGCGCGGCGTCACCGCCTGGCCGTCGACGATCGCGTCCATCCAGGTGAGCGCCCGGCCGGGGTCGCCGGCGACCTCGACGAGTTCGTCCGGCGCGATGCGGATTCCGTACCGGGTCCCCGCCCGGTACGCCTCGAGCACCGACCGGACCATCCCGAGAAGGGGAGAGGGCCGGTAGGGATCGCGCCGCCAGCGGCCGAACCACTCGACGGCCAGGATCAGCCAGAGCGGGGCGTCGGCGGAATCGTATTCCGGGCGGCCCTCCTCATTCGCGAATCGCGCCGGGATCAGCCCGTCGCGGCGCATCCCCGCAAAGGAGTTGACGACGCGCGCCGCGGCCGGGAAGCGCCCGGTCGCGAGCGCGATGCCGGGCGCCGCGATCATGGCGTCGCGGCCGTGGTCCCCCAGCATCGGGAAGCCGGCGATGATGGACGCCTCGCGGTCGTCGCCATCCACGAGAAACGCCTCGGCGCGCCGGGCAATCTCGTCGAACAGGAGGTCCCCTGAACGGGGAAACGCGGCGCGCCGCCGTCTCTCGGCTTCCAGGAGGTGCCGGGGATCACTCGCCACTTCCTCGCGCGAGAAGAGCACCCAGGCGTCGGTGTGCGGTTCGAGCGTCCACGTCCAGCGCCGCGGGCTCCAGAGGTCCTCGGTCGGCGGGTGGCCGCTGTCGGCGTCACGCGTATAGAAGAACGACCGGTACCAGAGGGGCTCCGCCGCGGTCTCCGAGCCGACGGCCCGCAGGTAGAGCTTCGGCAGAAACGCGGCGGGCCGGACCCACGACACCTCCCCGCGGATTTCGGTCGTGGTGTCGATCTCGTCCCGTTCGGATCGCAGCTCGTGCGCGCTCCTGAAACGCAGCAGCGGACGCACGGAGAGATCGAGCGGCCCGTCTCCGGTATTCCGATACCGGACGATCGTGATGGACCGATCGCGGACGAGGCAGAGCGTGCGCTGCAGGGAGAAGCTCTCGGTCTCGTACGTCCATTCGGGAAAGGGGTCGAGGGAGAACTCGGCTAAGGAAAGGTCGCCCTCGGGATGCACCGCGTCGCGATAAATCTGGGTCGAGGTGCCGGTCTCGACTCCGGCGACCGTGACGATCTCCTCGCACCCCGCGACGAACAGCCATCGCCGGCGGGGGGGCGGTATGGCGGGCACGTACCAGCCGTGCTCCCGCCGCGTCCGAGCGCCCGCGATCGTCCCGCACGCGTAGCCGCCGAGGCCGTCCGTCTCGAGCCACTCGAGCGCGAGGCGGCGCTCGCGGTCCCTCAGCGCGGCCGCGGTCCACGCGAGCCGCGGCGAAGAGCCGGATCCGCCGGCGTTCTGAAGGGCGACCCGCGAAGCCACGGACCGATTGTCTCTCACTGGCCGGGCGACGGTGAGCGGTGAAAGGGGAAGTCAGGACGCGAGCACCGGGGAATCCGGGCCCCGCCCTTGCCCGTAATAAGATTCGAAAAGGAAGCGAGGCTCTGGCGCCGACGTTTAGACCCCGGCCAACCCTCCGTCCGCCCCGAAAGAGAGGGACTCTTGAGCACCGTTCAAAAAACCGTCGACGAGCTCTGCGTAAACACGATCCGCACGCTCGCGATCGACGCGGTTCAGAAGGCGGAATCGGGCCACCCCGGCCTGCCGCTCGGCGCCGCTCCGATGGCCTACGTCCTCTGGCAGAACCATTTGAAGCACGACCCGAAGGACCCGAAGTGGCCGGACCGGGACCGTTTCGTCCTCTCCGCGGGCCATGGGTGCATGCTGCTCTACTGCCTCCTTCACCTGACCGGATACGACCTTTCTTTGGACGACCTGAAGAACTTCCGGCAGTGGGGCAGCAAGACCCCCGGCCACCCGGAATATCTCGAGACGCCCGGGGTGGAGGCGACCACGGGCCCCCTCGGCCAGGGAACGGCAAACGCAGTCGGCATGGCCATCGCGGAGAGGATGCTCGCGTCGCATTTCAACCGGCCCGAGCACGAGATCGT
>JBBQDF010000164.1:0-6478 GCA_038319475.1 Thermoanaerobaculia bacterium | reverse complement strand
GGAAAAAACGTGGGGGCGGCGCTCGGACTCGGGCGCTCCATGGAGGAGCTGAAGGACAGAACGGCCGCGCGGATCGCCTACGGACGCGCCATCGAGATCGACCCCGCCTCTGCTGAAGCGCATAACGACTTCGGGGTCTTTCTCGCCCGCTCCGACCAGGCCGATCGGGCGACGGAGGAGTTGATGGAGGCCGTTCGCCTCGCCCCGGGCCGCGCCGCGGCCCATGAAAATCTCGGGCGCACATTCCGGCGCCGCGGCAAGTTACGCGAGGCCGAGCGAGAGCTCGCGGAGGCTTCGCGGCTCGCCCCGAACGAGACTTCCGTGTGGACCGCGCTCGGTCACGTCCGGGCGGAGCTGAAAAAACCGGACGAAGCCGCAATGGCGTTCCGTTCCGGCCTGGACCTCGAACCCTCGAGCGAAGAGGCCGCGGCCGGACTCGCGGGGAGTCTCGCCGACGCCGGCAAGCTCGACCAGGCCGAGGGGCAACTCGTCCGCGCACTCGAAACAAACGCGAAATCGGCGACGCTGTGGAACAACCTCGGCGTGCTGCGGACGCGCAAAGGGTCCTGGGCGGGCGCCGTCGACGCCTTCCGGAAGGCTCTCGCGCAGGACGCCGCGTTTCTGGCGGCGAAAACCAATCTCGCGCGCGCCGAGCAGCTTTCGGCGCTGGAGCGGGCCGGGAGCTGAGCCGGGCGCCCCGCGGGAGCGAGCGGGCCGCGGTACTCCGCGATCAATCGCGATCAATCGCGGTCAATCGTTTCGGGGTCCCGGACAGCGAACTCCGAGTCGGGAACCTGTTCCAAGACGCGGCGTTCTCCGTCATAAACTGATGCCGTGCCCCGTCGAATCCTCATCACCCTCTTTCTCTCCCTGATGATTGTCGGCGCGGGTCCTTCGCCAACCGACCCGGCCGCGCACCGTCGGGACGTCGAGTCCTGGCGCGATCGGCGGCTGCGGAGCCTGCGCGCGGAAGACGGGTGGCTGACGCTCGTGGGTCTCTTCTGGCTCGAGCCCGGCGACAACAGCGTGGGATCCGATCCAAAGTGCCGGGTCGTTCTTCCCGCCGGCAAGGCGCCAGCCCGTCTGGCGACCATCACCCTCGACTCGACGGGGGCGCATCTGACGGCCGCCGCCGGTGAAACGGTCGACGTCGAAGGAAAGCCGTCGACTAACGCGGCGCTCGCGACCGACGCGGCGGGCCAGCCGACCCTTCTCCGCCATGGGGCCCTTCGTTTCTTCCTGATCGAGCGCAACGGGCGCATCGGGGTGCGCGTCAAGGATGCCGACAGCGCCGCGCTCCGGAAATTTCGCGGGATGGACTCTTTCCCGATCGACGCCCGCTGGCGAATCGAAGCGCGCGTCGAGGTATACAAGCCTCCGAAGGAGATCATCGTCCCGAACGTTCTCGGATCGACCAACCCGGAGAAGTCGCCCGCCGCGCTGGTGTTCGAGCTCGGGGGCAGGACCTGCCGCCTCGATGCCGTCACGGAATCCGGGACCGAGGACTGGTTCGTGATCTTCGGCGACCAGACCAACGGCCGCGAAACGTATGGAGGCGGCCGCTTCCTCTATGTCACGCCGCCCGCCAGGGGCGCCGTGGCGATCGTGGACTTCAACAAGGCCTACAACCCGCCATGCGTCTTCACGCCGTACGCGACCTGCCCGCTTCCGCCTCCGGGGAACCGCCTTGCCGTCCGGATCGAAGCCGGCGAGAAGAGATACGAGGGTCACCAGACGGGCGGTGCGGTACGAGGAGTGGGGCGGACGCTCAACGCTGAACGCTGAAGGCTAACGCTCAACCCACCGCGGCGAGAGCATCGAGCAGCTCGCGCAGGATCCGGGCGGTCGCTCCCCAGATGACGTGCTCGCCGTAGTGGTAAAAAAGGACGGGTTCCTCGCGGCCCTCGAACGGGCGCTCTTCCCGGACCCCCGGCTCGAGCAGAGCCGCGAGCGGCACCTCCACCACTTCCGCGATCTCCGACTCCTGAGGCTCGAACGCATACGGCTGCGGGATCGCGACGACGAACGGCTCGACGTAAAAATTTGTGACGGTGACGATCGCGGAAAGGCGCCCGAGCGGCAGCGCGTCGTCCGAGCGGATGCCGAGCTCCTCCTGGCTCTCGCGCAGCGCGGTGTGGAAAAGTGTCGCGTCTTCGGGCTCTTCCGCTCCCCCAGGAAACGAGATCTGACCCCGATGGTGTTCGACGGATTCCGTCCGGACCGTGAAAACCGTCCAGAGACCCCCGTCCCTGACGAACAGCGGCACGAGCACGGCCGCGCGCCGATTCTCCTTTTCGGGCGGCATCGAATGGCGGTTCCACCCGCCCAGACGGTCGCGGATCTCCGCCATCCAGCCCGAGAGCGGCGGCCGCGCCGAAAGCGGCGACAATTCTTCCCCGCTCACGAGGCGGTCGAGGGGCGAGATCCCTCCGCCGCCGACTTCAAGAAGGCGTCGATGAACGGCGTGATGCCCCCGTCGAGAACCTTGTCCGTGTCGCCCGTCTCGTGGCCGGTGCGGTGGTCTTTGACCATCCGGTAAGGGTGCAGCACGTACGAGCGGATCTGACTCCCCCACTCGATGGCCTTTTTCTCGCCCACCTTTTTTTCCTCGTCGGAGCGGCGCTCGTCGAGCGCCTTCTGGTAGAGCCGCGCGCGCAGGACGTTCATCGCGGTGTCCCGGTTCCGGCCCTGGCTGCGCTCGTTCTGGCACGTCACCACGATCCCCGTCGGCAGATGAGTGATCCGCACCGCGGAGTCCGTGACGTTGACGTGCTGGCCTCCGGCGCCGCTCGAGCGATACGTGTCCACCCGCAGGTCCTTGTCCAGGATCTCGATCTCGATGTGCTCGTCGATCTCGGGGGAAACGTAGATCGACGCGAAGGAGGTATGGCGGCGCTGCGCAGAATCGTAGGGCGAGATGCGCACGAGCCGGTGCACTCCCATTTCCCCCCTGAGATACCCGTACGCGTGATCGCCGACGACGTGGAGGGTCGCGCTCTTTAATCCCGCCTCCTCGCCGTCCTGCCGGTCGATCAGCTCCGCTTTCCAGCCGCGGGACTCGGCAAAACGCACGTACATCCGAAGGAGCATCTCCGCCCAGTCCTGCGACTCGGTCCCGCCCGCCCCGGCGTGGACCATGAGCCAGGCGTTCGACTCGTCTTCGGGGTTCCCCATCTTGACGGAGAGCTCCAGGTCGTCGGCGAAAATCTCCGCCTTCCTCAAGACCTCGCGGGCGTCGGCGTCGGCGTCTTCCCCCTCGCGCAGAAGCTCCGCGAAGGTTTCGAGCTCGTCCCGAAGCTCGTCGAGCCGGGCGGCGGTGCCGATGCGGCGCTCGTGCGAGCTCGCCTCCCGGAGAACGCCCTGCGCCTCTTCCGGGCGGCTCCAGAAGTCCGCCGCCCCCTGCTTTTCTCTCAGTCCTTCGAGCGCGCTCCGCGCGGCGTCGAGATCAAAGATAGCCCCGAAGCGACAGCAGCCGCTCCGAGGCGTTCGTCAGCGAGGAAATCAGGTCGTCGCGAGAGGTCATGTGATGTCTCCGGGGAGCGCCGGCGGTCGACGTCGCCGCGCCGCGCGTTCGCGTTCCCACCGGACGAGGCCGAAGACTAGCACGGCCGCCGCGACCACGTCGGCGATCCGGGGGAGGACGTACCCGGAGCGCGTCCAGAACGTCCGACGCTGAAGGAGCGCGATCGTTCCGTCGACGGTCCCCGCCCGGTTGGGCGCGAGCTCCGCGAGGATCCTCCCCCGCGGATCGACGATCCCGGACACCCCGGTGATCGCCGCCCGGACCAGGTACCGGCCGTTCTCGACGGCCCGAAGGAGCGCGCCCGCGAAGTGCTGTTCCTGCGCGCCCGCCCGGCCGTACCAGGAGTCATTCGAAATCGTGGCGAGCAGGTTGGCGCCGTCCGCCGTCTGCCGCCGGGCGAGACCGGGATAAATGATCTCGTAGCAGACGCCGACCCCGAGCGCCAGCGCACCCGACCGCAGCACGACGGGAGTCTCCGCCGGAAGGAATTCTCCGATCTCCTGCGAGATCTGGCGGGCGAAAAAGAAGAGCCGCGGGAGCGGGACGTATTCCCCGAACGGGACGAGGTGCACCTTGCGATAGATCCCCTGCGCGAGCCCCTCCGGAGTCAGGACGCGCGCCGCGTTGGACGCTCGGCCGTCGGGCTCCGACGTGACGTCGTTGAACAGGACGGCGCAGCGGCACTCCTGCGAGACGCGTGTCAGGTCCTCGCGCAGGCGCGAGCTGCGTTCCCAGTACATCGGGAACGCGGATTCCGGAAAGACGATCAGGTCGGCGCCCGCTCGGGCGGCTTCATCGCCGCGGGCGAGAACCGTCCGATACGCCGACGCCGCTTTTTCGGGGGTGCGCCGGTCCTCTTCGGCGAGGCCCGGCTGAATGAGGCGGACACGGACCCGCGGCCCGGTTTCCATCGGCGAGATCAGGCGCAGGGCGCCAATGACTCCAAGCGCCAGCACGGCCGCGGCCGCCGCGGCCGCGAACACGGGGCGCCGGCGCACCGCGAACGCGGCGAGAAGGGTGGCGACGGCGGCCACGGCAAACCCCACGCCGTACACCCCCCAGAAAGAGGCCGTCTGGATCCAGACGGGCCGCCGGGCGAGCGCCCAGCCTGTCAGGTTCCAGGGAAATCCCCCGTAGATCACGGACCGCGCGTGCTCCGCCGCCATCCAGAGAAGGGGAAAAGCGGCGAGCCGCTTCCAGGAGCCGGCGGGAGCCACGGCCGCCACGCCCCAGCCGAGCACCGCGGTCCACTCCGCGCAGATGAGCGCCAGAAGGGCGACGCAAACGACCCCCATCACCCGGGACTGTCCGCCGTACACCGTGACGACGTAGGAAATCCAGGGGACCGACGCGCACCAGAACGCCATTCCGAAGAGGAGGCCCGACACGAGCGCCCGGCCGCGGCGCTCTTCCGTCGAAAGGAGAGCGATCCACGGAACCAGAGCGAGCGGGAGAAGGACAGTCAGGTCCCAGGGCGGAAACGCAAGCGCAAAAAGCAGCCCGGACAGCACGCCCGCCGCGGGCGTCCTCCAGCGCGACACGCTCATCTTCGGAGTCTTCAGCGAACCGGCGCGGAGGGGCTTGAGGCGTGGAGGGCTTCCTCCGCGCGGTAGGACGAGCGGACGAACGGACCCGAGAACACGTGCCGGAACCCGAGCCTCTCGCCGGCTTCGCGGTACGAGTCGAACACCCCGGGAGCGACATACTCTTCGACGGGAAGGTTTTCCCGCGACGGCTGCAGGTATTGCCCGATCGTGACGATGTCGACTCCCGCGCGCCGCAGGTCGGCAAGGAGCGCGTGCACCTCGTCCTCTCGCTCGCCGAGACCCAGCATGAAGCCCGACTTGGTGGTGATGGAAGGATCGAGCGTGCGGACCGCCGCGAGCAAACCGAGCGACCGGTCGAGCCGTGCTCCCCTCCGCACGCGGTTGTAAAGGCGCGGCACCGTTTCGACGTTGTGATTGAAGACGTCCGGCCGGGCCTCGACGACAGTCGCGAGCGACGTGAACCGACCCTGAAAGTCGGGCGTCAGGACCTCGATTCCGGGCGCCGGATCAAGAAGCCGGAGCGCCCGGATCGCCTCAGCGAAGTGAGAGGCCCCGCCGTCGGGAAGGTCGTCGCGATCGACGGAGGTCAAGACGACGAACTGCAGCTTCATCTCCCGCGCCGCCGCACAGATCCGGAAGGGCTCCATGGGGTCGACGGGAGCCGGCTTTCCGTGCGCGATGTCGCAGAAGCCGCATGTCCGCGTGCACACATCGCCGAGCATCAGGAACGTCGCCGTTCCCCGGGAGAAGCATTCGCCCCGGTTCGGGCAACGCGCCTCCTCGCAGACGGTCGATAGCGCGTGGCGCCGCATCACGTCCTTGATGCCGTGAAGCTCCGAAAGCCGGATGCGCTTCTCGCGGATCCAGTCCGGGGCGCGGGCCGGGAGTGACGTCATTTCCCGGGCGGGACGATCCACGGCTGGAGCTTCTCCTTCGTTTTCAGACGCGCCGCGGATTTCTCCGCCTCGTCCTTCGTCCGGAACGGCCCGACTCGCACTCTGTAGACCCTTCCGTTGGGACCGGCGCCGGAGCTGACCACCGCCGCAAAGCCGTGCGCGGCGAGACGATCACGCCGGGAGCGCGCTTCCTTCTCCGACGGCGCCGACAGGGCCTGCACCCAGAACGTGCCGCCACCGGTCGCGCGCGGGCCGGTTCCGATCCCCCGCGCGGGACTCGAGGTGCGGTCCTTTCGCGGCGCGACGGCCGTCGGGCCGCGCCTGCGCTCGGGATTGTCGTCGAAAAGCTCCAGTCCCGGAGAGGGCGTCTGACCCGCCGCGATCGCGATCGGGGTGGGCGCGGGCGCCGAGGTGGGCGAACCCGCGCCGCGCAGCGGAGCACGCGAGGGGGAAACGCCCCGGACCGCCCGCGGGATTTCGAGCGCGTCGGGTGTCGCGGCCGGCGCGCTTGG
>JBBQDF010000163.1:0-6478 GCA_038319475.1 Thermoanaerobaculia bacterium | reverse complement strand
CGCGTCGATCGAGAGCGTCGACGGGATGCGAATCCATCGCGTGCAGACCGCGGGGACATATCTGTCGCCGGGAGGCCCGATGATGCAGTCCCAGGGAAAGAAGCCCGGCTACCGCCTCCTCGGCGCGATCGTGGAAGGTCCAGAGGGTCTCGTGTTTTTTAAATGCACCGGGCCGGCGTCCGTCCTCTCCGGCGCCCGACCCGCGTTTGACGGGCTCGTCCGGTCGCTGCGAAAAGCGTCCGTCACGAAGGTGTGATCGCGGCGAGCTCGTCGGCCAGCGCGCGGATCGTGGCCGGGGCGCAGCCTTCCGCCTTGTTGTTGACGAGGACGTAGACGGGTCTGTCTCCCGCCGCGCGGATCAGCTCGAGCGTCTCGAGACGCATCCGCGGATTCTCGTCGACGATCCGGTTGAAGGGCAGAAACTCCTCCCGCCGTTCGTCGTATCCCGTCCCCGGGCGCAGGAGCAGGCGGACGATGACGAACGGTGCTTCGGGCGGGACCTCTCGGGCCTGCTCTGCCGGCATGGGCATTCCCGTCGCCGCGTTGTACACGTGCGCGGTCCCGTGACGGAGGAGGACCGCCCGGTACTCGCCAGTCAAAAGCCGCGGGTCGCGCAATTCGACCGCATAAGAAAACCCGGACGGAAGAGCCTCCAGAAACCGGTCGAGCGCCGCCGCAAAGGCGCCGGGTGTCAGGCGCGTCTCCCGCGGCGCCGGCGGAAACTGCAGGAGGAATGGGCCCGTGTGCCCGGCAAACTCCTCGGCAAACGGCGTGAGCATTTCGTCCTCGAAGCGCCCGGCGCTCAGGAAGTCGGGGTTTACGGCGCGCGTCCCGGGAAGAGAAGCGCCGGTCACGGCGGCGGGCGCCTTGGCGCAGCACAGAAACCCGTCCGGCAGCTGTGCGGCATAGGCGCGGAGGTCCTCCCGCGGGATCGGGGCATAGAAACTTCGATCGATCCCGACCGTCGTCAGAAGAGGATGGCGCGCGTATTCGATCAGCCCTTCCCGGGCGAGCGCAGAGGCCGTCGCGCGCCGCGGATAGACGATCCCTTCCCACCCCGGAAAGCTCCAGGAGCTCGTCCCGAAGCGCACATTCCCCGGAAGCCGCTCCTTCAGAAGCCGCGCTTCCTCGCGCTCCCGCTCGAGCCGGCGCGATGACAGGCCCGGCGCCGGCGCGGCCGCCGGCTCGACGGCGAAAAGGGGGATCTGGCCGGGGGACACACCGCGCTCGTTCATGGCGGGCTCGAGATTCTGACACGTTAGACTTCGGCCACCGGAGGAACAGCATGGTCGGCTCTCGGAAGGCGTTGCGCGTCACCGTCGCGGTGGCCATGTTCCTCGTGACCCTGGGCTTGAAGGCGCAGAGCGGGGCGGCGCCTTCCGATCGAAAGGCAGCGATGGCCTCAGCCGACAGGCTCGAAACGGAGCTCACCACCCGGTTTGGAGCGGGCGAGACGGAACGCGTCCGGCGGGGACTCCGGCAGGTTCGGGAGTTCTGGCGCCCCTCCGACGGCGCCGAGGACGCTCTCGCGGACTTCGTCCGGAAGAACTTCGCGGGAGAACCGGCCGCGCGCGAGGCGCTCTTCTCGCGGCTCGAGCTCGCGATGGAAACGCTCGACGGGCACATGCTCGAAATCTCGCGGGACTTCCGGCGCCAGACGGACCTCGATCTCGGCGCGATCTATCCCTTCGACGAGACTCTCGCCGGTTACGACCCTTCCGCGCACGTGAGCGACGACCTCTTCGCGAACAAGCTCGCGTTCACCGTCCTCTTGAATTTCCCGCTGACGACCCTCCAGGAGCGCCTGGCCTCCGGAGAGACATGGTCGCGGCGGCAGTGGGCGGAGGCGCGGCTGGCGCAGCGCTTCGGCAAACGCATCCCCGCGGACGTAAATCTCGCTCTCAGCCAGTCCGCCTCCGAAGCGGCGCGTTACATCGCCGAATACAACATCTGGATGCATCACCTCGTCGACTCCAGAGGCGCACGCCTGTTCCCGACGGGGATGAGGCTCCTTTCCCACTGGAACCTCCGGGACCAGATCAAATCGGACTATGCCGGCGGGAAACAGGGCCTCGCCCGGCAGCGGACGATCCAGAGGGTGATGGAGCGCATCGTCACCTCGACGATCCCGGCCTCGGCGGTCGACAATCCCGGTGTGGACTGGAACCCGTTCTTAAACGAGGTCCGGCCCGCGACGGTCCACGACTCGGACCGGCCGCTTCCTCCCGGCAGGGCCGCGGGCAACGGCGCCGAGCCCGACACCCGCTACGCGCGCCTGCTCCAGATTTTTCGGGCGGCGCGCAAGGCCGATCCGTATTCGCCGACCGCCCCCTCCCTGATGGCGCGCCGTTTCGACGAAGACCGCGAAATTCCGGAGCCGCGGTTTCGGGAAATGCTGGAGCGCATCCTGTCGTCGCCCCTGGTCCCCCGCGTCGCGCGTCTCGCGTCCGCGCGGCTGCAGAGACCTCTCGAGCCGTTCGACATCTGGTACGCCGGATTTCGCGCGAAGAGCCCCCACGGAGAGGCGGAGCTCGACGACATCGTGCGGAAACGTTACCCGACGGCGGAGGCGTATCAGCAGGACATCCCGAATCTGCTGGAGCATCTCGGGTTCTCGAAAGAGAAATCCCGCTGGCTGGCGACGCACATCGCGGTCGACGCCGCGCGCGGGTCCGGACATGCCATGGGCGCAGGGCGGCGGGGAGACTCCGCGCACCTGCGGACGCGGGTCGAGAAGAACGGCATGAACTACAAGGGTTTCAACATCGCAGTGCACGAAATGGGGCACACGGTCGAGCAGACCTTCTCTCTGAACTCGATCGATCACACGCTCCTCCAGGGCGTCCCGAACAACGCCTTCACCGAGGCGCTCGCGTTCGTGTTCCAGGCGCACGACCTCGAGTTGCTCGGCCTCGCCGGCCCGGATCCGGGCGCCCGCGCGCTCAAGACGTTGAACGATTTCTGGGGAACCTACGAGATCGCCGGATCAGCGCTCGTCGACATGGATGTCTGGAACTGGATGTACGCGCACCCGGACGCGACGCCCGCGCAGCTGAAGGCGGCGACGCTCGACATCGCCCGCGCCGTCTGGAACCGCTTCTATGCCCCCGTCTTCGGGCAGCGCGACGCGGTGCTCCTCGCCATCTATTCACACATGATCGACTCGATCCTCTACCTGCCCGACTACCCTCTCGGCCACATGATCGCGTTTCAGATCGAGCGAAAGATCGAAAGCGCCGGCCACCTCGGCGAGGAATTCGAGCGCATGGCCACGGCCGGGCGAATCGCGCCCGACCTCTGGATGAAGCGCGCGACCGGGTCTCCCGTCGGTCCCGAAGCGTTGCTCGCCGAGGCGGAGAAGGCGCTGAACGAGGTGGGCAAGTAATTCCTGGTTCTCAGTCGTATCTCTTTTGACTGAATGAAGGCTCTCGTTTTCGACGCCGGACGCGCCTCAGTCGGGGAGGTCCCGGAGCCGCGGGTCCGTAACGGTTACGCGCTCGTCCGCGTGCTTCTTTCCGGCATCTGCAATACCGACCTCGAGCTGCGCCGCGGGTATCACGGCTTTCGAGGCGTGCCCGGCCATGAATTCGTCGGGATCGTCGAGGGCCCCCCGGGATCGCGATGGCTCGGCAGGCGCGTCGTCGGCGAGATCAACCTCGGATGCGGCCGCTGCGGGCGCTGCCGGGAAGGGCTGGCGCGCCACTGCCCGTCGCGGAAGGTGCTGGGGATTCTCGGGCACCCCGGGGCACACGCGGAGCTTCTCACTCTGCCTGAATCGAACCTGAGGGAAGTCCCATCCGGCCTCTCGGATCGAGAGGCCGTCTTCACGGAACCTCTGGCCGCCGCGTGCGAGATCCTGGATCAGGTCGAGGTCTCCCCCGGTTGCCGTGCCGCCGTGCTCGGGCCGGGCAAGCTCGGCCGGCTCGTGGCGCAGGTTCTCTCGGATGCCGGAGCTTACGTGTCGCTGCTCGGCCGGCGCGGACGCGCGAGGCGGTCCTCCTTCGATCTCGTCGTCGAGGCAACGGGCTCTCCCGCCGGAATGCCGCGGGCGCTCGAGCTCGTCCGCCCGCGCGGCACGATCGTCTGGAAATCGACGCACCACGGTCCCGCTCATTTCGACGCCGCGCCGCTCGTCGTCTCGGAGATTACCGTCGTCGGATCGCGGTGCGGCCGCTTCGAGCCAGCCCTCGAGCTTCTGAGAGGCCGGCGCGTCTCTGTCGCGAACCTGATCTCCGCGGAGTTTCCTCTCGCGCGTGCCACCGCCGCGCTGGCGGAGGCGGCGAGACCGGGAGTCCTGAAGGTCCTGCTTCGACCCTGACTCGATCCGGAGCCTGGCCCGGGCGATCTCCCGGATCAGGATAGAAGGAGGAGCCGTTCCTTCGGAGGCGGCGGCTAGAATTGCGCTTTTCCCGATTCGAAGGAGGCGCTCGATGAATATCCGCCGACTCGTAAGGACCCGGGTTCTCTGCGTGGGATTGATGGCCGCGGGGACGATTTCCCTGGCGCACGCGCAGGAGGGCTTCTCGCCCTTCACGACCGATTACCCGCCGGAAGAGTTCGCGGCCCGCCGGACGAGGGTCTTCGACGCGATCGGCAAGTCCGGGTTCGCCATCGTCGCCGGCGCGCCCACCCAGGTCGGCTACATCCGCTTCCGCCAGTCGAACGACTTCTACTACCTGTGCGGCGTCGAGATCCCGCACGCGTATCTCTTACTCGACGGGACCAACCGCAAGACCACGCTTTTTCTGCCCCACCGGAACGAGTCCCGCGAGCGCGGCGAAGGAAAGGTCCTCTCGTCGGAAGACTTCGAAGAGGTCCGAAAGCTGTCGGGGGTGGACGCGGTCTCCTCCCCGGACCTTCTCGCCGAGTCCTTCATGCGCCTGCTGCACCGCTCGAACGTCCGCGCGGCGTGGACGCCTCTCTCGCCCGCCGAAGGATTCGCCGTCAGCCGCGACCTCGGACTCCGGCGGATCGCGGACCTCGCCTCGGACCCCTGGGACGGGAGCGCATCCCGGGAAGGGCGGTTCGCCGCGCTCCTCCGGGAGCGCTTTCCCCAGTTCGAAATCAAGGATCTGACCCCGACTCTCGACACTCTGCGCCTCATCAAGAGTCCCCGGGAAATCGGCATGATCCGGCGCGCCACCCGCCTCTCGGGCCTCGCACTCGTCGAGGGCATGCGGTCGACCCGCCCCGGCCAGTACGAACGCGAGCTCGACGGGATGGCGAAATTCATCTACTACAGGAACGGCGCGCAGGGCGAGGCGTACTACTCGCTGATCGCCAGCGGCCGCAACGCCTGGTGGCCGCACTACAACGCGGGGCGGCGGAAGATGGAAGACGGCGACTTCCTCCTGATGGACTTTGCGCCCGACGTCGGTTACGCCATGAGCGACGTCACACGCATGTGGCCGGTCAACGGGAAGTTCTCCGGCTGGCAGCGGGAGCTCTACGGCTTCTACCTGGCCTGCTACGAAGCGATCCTCCACTCGATCCGTCCCGGCGTCCCGGCATCCGTCTGCATGCGGGAGGCGGCGAAGAAGATGGACGGGATCCTCGCCTCGTCGAAATTCTCGAAGGAGACGTACACGCAGGCGGCGAAGACGTTCGTGGACGAGTACCGGAAGGGCGCCGATCGGCCCGACGCCGCGCTCGGGCACTGGGTCGGCATGGCCACTCACGACGACGGGCCGCACGACGGGCCTCTCCGGCCGGGGATGGTCTTCACGATCGAGCCCGCGCTGCGCGTCCCCGACGAGAAGATCTACGTCCGGCTCGAGGACGTCATCGTGATCACGGAGAAGGGCACGGACATCCTGTCCGACTTCGTTCCCCGGGACATCGCCCGGATCGAAAAGCTCATGACGGAGAACGGGCTCCTGAAGTCCTATCCGCGGGAGGATTGAGGAAAACGCTTCACGGGGCCGTGAGACCTGATAGTTTCGCCCCTCGTCACAACGACAGAAAGGACCCTTTTCGAATGAAAAACAGAGCGTTCCTGCTTCTTGCCGGGGCCGCGGCCCTCGCGTTCGCGGCCCTGCCCGTCTCCGGATCCCAGAGAGACAACACCGCGCCCTCGAAGGATGCGGAGAAAAAGAGCGAGAGCAAGATGACGAAGACGTCGAGCGGCCTCCAGTACGAGGACACCGTGCCCGGCACGGGCGCGTCGCCCAGGAGCGGACAGACCTGCGTCATGCATTACACGGGCTGGCTCTGGGAGAACGATGCCAAGGGGAAAAAATTCGACAGCTCCGTCGACCGCGGCAAGCCTTTTGAGTTCGTGATCGGGCAGGGGCAGGTCATCAAGGGATGGGACGAAGGCGTGTCGACGATGAAGGTCGGCGGCAAGCGCACCCTCGTGATCCCGCCGACGCTCGGCTACGGCGCGCGCGGGGCCGGCGGTGTGATCCCGCCGAACGCGACGCTGCTCTTTGAAGTGGAGCTCCTCGGCGTCAAGTAGAGACCCCATCCGGGGGGAGGC